>JANXQZ010000849.1 GCA_025353235.1 Bryobacterales bacterium | reverse complement strand
ATAAGGTGCAGGTGAAGCAGGCGGTTGAGACTCTCTTCAAGGTGAAGGTGGACACGGTCCGCACGGCGATTTTTGAAGGCAAGCTACGGCGGCGGGGACGGTTCTCCGGATATCGCTCGAATTGGAAGAAAGCCTACGTGCGGCTGAAGCCGGGCCAGAAAGTGCCCGAGTACGCGGAGATATAGATTATGGCGATGAAGAAGTACAGGCCGGTAACGCCGTCGCTTCGTTTTACAACGACGGTATCCCGAGCCGATTTGAGCAAGGTCGAGCCGGAAAAATCACTTACAGTCGGCAAGAAGCGCTCGGGTGGCCGCAATAATCTCGGGCAGATTTCCTCCCGGTTCATCGGCGGCGGCGCGAAGCAGAGCTACCGCATCGTGGATTTTAAGCGGGACAAGCCAGGCGTGGCGGCGAAGGTGGCGTCAATCGAATACGATCCGAACCGTTCGGCCCGCATCGCTCTGTTGAATTACGTCGATGGCGAAAAGCGCTACATCATTGCTCCGGTAGGTCTGGAAGTGGGGCGCACGGTCTCATCCGGACCGACTGCCGACATTTTAGTGGGCAACTGTCTGCCGATGAAGAATATCCCGGCTGGCACCATCGTCCACAATATCGAGCTTCGCCCCGGCAAAGGCGCGCAGATGGCCCGTTCGGCGGGTGCGCAGGCTCAGTTGGTTTCTAAAGAAGGCGGCATCGCCCTTCTGAAGCTGCCCTCAGGCGAGATTCGCAAGGTGCCGCTGGAGTGCCTGGCCACCATCGGACAGGTAGGCAACGTGGAGCATGAGAACGCTTCGCACGGCAAGGCGGGCAAGACCCGCTGGCTGGGCAAGAAGCCTCACAATCGCGGCGTATCGATGAATCCGGTGGATCACCCGCATGGCGGCGGTGAAGGCAAGACGTCCGGCGGACGCCACCCTGTTACTCCTTGGGGCCAGCCGACGCGCGGCTTTAAGACACGCAACAATAAGCGTACCGACAAGTGGATCGTGACGCGAAAATCGAAGAAGCGGTAGGGGATTAAGCGCATGAGTCGATCCTTAAAGAAAGGCCCGTTCACCGACGATCATATTCGAATCAAGGTCGCGGCCATGAACGAGAAGAGCGAGAAAAAAGTGGTTCGGACATGGTCCCGCCGCTCGACGATTTTGCCAGAATTCATCGGTCATACGGTAGGCGTCCACAACGGCAGAAAGTTCATCCCGGTATACATTACGGAGAACATGGTGGGACATAAGCTGGGCGAGTTTTCCCCCACCCGGACGTTCAAGGGGCACGCCGCGAAATCGACGGAGAAGAGCGCCAAGCCCTCTTAAGGGAAGCGACTCACGAGGAACTGATGGAAGCGAGAGCGGAAGCAAGATATATACGAACGTCGCCCCAAAAGGCGCGTCTGGTGATCGATCTCATTCGCGGCATTTCCGCCAATGAGGCGCGCATCGTGCTGCGAACCACCAACAAGCGCTTGGCGCCCACGATTTTGAAAGTGCTCGATTCGGCCATCGCCAATGCTTCGAACAAGGCCAGCGATATCGACGTTGACGCGCTGATCGTGACCGGATGCTACGTGAACGAGGGTCCGCGCATGAAGCGGATCCGGCCTGCACCCATGGGCCGGGCTTACCGGTATCAGCGGCGGATGGCGCACATCGTAGTCACGGTCGGCGACAACAAGGCGGACAACGCGTTGGGCAAAAAGGCGGCCTCGAAAGTGCCCGCGAAGGGGAAATAGAGAGCGAATGGGACAGAAAGTACATCCATACGGCTTCCGGCTGGGCATTACTAAGACGTGGCGTTCCCGTTGGTTTGCCAAGCAAGACTATGCCAAACTCCTCCGCGAGGATTTGGAGCTTAAGAAGTCGCTGCACGAACGTCTGAAGGCGGCAGGGGTCAGCTCTGTCGAGGTGGACAGGCCAGGCAACAAGCTGCGAGTCACAATCCGCACCTCGCGTCCTGGCATCATCATCGGAAAGCGCGGCGCGGAGATCGAAAAACTCAAGCAGGAGCTGGCAAAGAAGACCCAGCGCGAAGTTTTTATCGATATTCAGGAAGTGCATAAGCCGGAGCTGGACGCTCAGCTAGTGTCCGAGTCCATCGCTCTGCAACTGGAAAAGCGCGTTGCGTTTCGGCGGGCCATGCGCAAGGCAGTCGATTCGGCGCTGCGCTTTGGATGCAAGGGAATTAAGGTCCGTGTCTCGGGGCGTTTGAACGGAGCGGAAATCGCTCGCAGCGAGTGGTATTTGCAAGGGCAGCTGCCGCTGCACACGCTGCGCGCCGATGTGGATTACGGCTTCGCCGAAGCGTTCACCACTTACGGCGTAATCGGCGTGAAATGCTGGACGTACAAGGGCGATATTATTGAAGGGCAGGGCAAGAAGACCGGCTTGCGGAATGACCCTGAACCGCGCCGTCCGCCGCGCGATCGGGATCGTCGTCCCGACCGCGGTTCCGATCGCGGCTCCGACCGTGGTTCGGATCGGGGCGGACACGCCGGAGAGCGGGGGACTGGAGAGCGTCGCAGCTCGATGAGCCCGCCACCGCCGGTCCAGTCGGCACCGCCGGTTCAGTCAGCTCCCCCAGTGGAGCAGAGCGGACCAGCGACTCAGCCGCCGCCAGCCGACCAGCAGGGTTCGCGTCCGCCGGCTCCGATCGCGCCTCCTTTGGCGCCGCCGCAGCCAAGTTGGAAACAGGAATTGAAGCAAGAGAATCCGGGTGGCTCGGACGGGCCTCAGAAGGCTTGAAGACGCCCGCATTTGTCTAGGAGAACTGATACGCCATGTTGATGCCCAAGAAGGTCAAGTTCAGAAAACAGCAGCGCGGCCGCATGACCGGCAAAGCGTGGCGGGGATCCTCGCTCGCTTTTGGCGACTACGGCTTGAAAGCGATGCGCTGCGGCTGGATTACCTCCCGGCAGATTGAAGCCGCCCGAATCGCGATGACCCGGTTCATCAAACGCGGAGGCAAGGTCTGGATTCGTCTTTTCCCTGACAAGCCGATCACCAAGAAGCCTGCTGAAACCCGCATGGGTAAAGGCAAGGGCGCTCCGGAAGAGTGGGTCTGCGTGATCCGGCCCGGAAAGATTTTGTTCGAAATGGAAGGCGTGCCGAAGGACGTTGCCGCCAAAGCGATGCGGCTGGCGGCGCAAAAGCTTCCGCTGCCGACAAAGCTGGTCTGGCGCGAAGAGTCTAGCGGGCAGTAGAGATTACGATGAGAGCCGATAAAGTACGAGAGTTGGACAGCACGGAGCTGCGCAAGCAGGTAAAGGAAATACCGGAGCAGATGTTTCGTCTGCGGTTTCAAATGTCGATGGGACAGGCCGACGGCTTAACGAAGCTGCGCGGGATGAAGAAGGACCGGGCCCGCATGCTCACCGTTCTCACCGAGCGGGCTCTGCACCCCGATACCGCGCCCGAGCCGGTTTCGAAGAAGAGGGGAAAGTAACTCATGGCCGAGCAGGAAGCAGTACAGCACGAAGTCGGGCATAAGAACGAAAAAGTGGGCGAAGTGGTCTCGGCCAAAATGGCCAAAACCATCGTGGTGGAAGTCACGCGCCGCGTTCGCCACCCGATTTACAAGCGAGTCATTAGCAAGCGCAACAAGTTTTACGCTCACGACGAAGAGCAGTCAGCCAAGCTGGGCGACGTGGTTCGAATTATCGAATGCCGCCCGATGAGCAAGACCAAGCGCTGGACGTTGGGCGAGGTGGTCCGCAAGGCGGTGCAGGTGCTAGTGGATCCCAACAGCGTGGATTTGGCGAGCACGCAGACTACTTCTGGGCAAAAG
>JANXQZ010000841.1 GCA_025353235.1 Bryobacterales bacterium | reverse complement strand
CAGTCAGCTTTCCGCTTATCGTCAAGGGGGCTATGATGATCGAGCCCACCGAGACGGAAGGCAAGCAGGAACTCGACCTATTCGCCGACGCGCTCATTTCGATCGCCAAGGAGATCGAGGAGAACCCGAAACTGGTTTTGGAAGCTCCCCATCTGACGCGCACCAGCCGCGTGGACGAGGTGGGCGCGGCTCGTAAACCGATAGTTCGCTGGAAACCCCAGCCCTCCCCCAAAAATAATTAGATTGGTGGCGATATTTTGCTTGCAATTTGTGCTAGACTGAAAACGATTTGACCAATCCTGCCAATTTAAAGGTAAGACCCCTCTAGCGTTTGTCCGCTCGTTCGTCTCTCCCCAAATTACTCGTTCTCAAATCAGTAAAGGATGATGTTATGAAAAACATTTTTGTTGGAAATTTGAGTTTTGCGTCCACCGAACAGACGATTCGATCGCTGTTCGAAGCCCATGGCACTGTAGACCGCGTAAGCATTGTGACCGATCGTGATTCGGGCCAGCCTCGTGGATTTGGATTTGTGGAGATGAGCAACGACGCGGAAGGCGATCGCGCTATCTCCGCTCTGAACGGAATTGACCTTGACGGTCGCAGCTTGAACGTGAACGAAGCCAGGCCGAAATCGGAAGGCGGACGTTCGGGTGGCGGCGGCGGACGTCCCGGCGGCGGCGGCGGTCGCGGTGGTTCGGGTGGCGGTGGCGGCGGCAGACAGCGCTGGTAATCTAACTATCGGCTTTTGTAGGGGATCGTGATCGTACACTCCGGATGGAAACACGCGTAGACGGGTTCGCCATCGATCTTCGTCAAAAGCATGTAGAGCAGATCGTGTTTTAATCGGCAACTTGGCTTTTCCGCCAGGTTGCCGAATTCCGGCTCTTCGCTTGCGGTGAACGGAAAATACCCGAAGTCATAATGGTAGTGCCTGCTGCATTCCGATCGTGTGCAGCGCAGAGCTTTCTCGTCTGTAAAACCCCGGCGCGAGCCGATTTTAAAGTTGGTTTCGGCCATACGCTTGTTCGGGTGCAAGTCGCAAAACGCGGATTCGATCTTCAATTCTTCAATCTCCCTGTCACGTCTCTAGCATGACACGGCATCGTAAACTAAAATCACATGGCAATCAAAATTGGAATTAACGGCTTCGGCCGCATAGGCCGGAATGTTGTCCGAGCCGGGCTGCATCGCCCCGACGTGGAATTCGTGGCGGCTAACGACCTCACCGATACCAAGACGCTCGCGCACCTGCTGAAGTACGATTCGATTCTCGGACCCTTGCACGAAGACGTCAAGGTGGACGGCGATTCCATCACGGTAGGCGGAAAGAAAATCAAGATCTTCGCGATTAAAGACCCGGCCGAGATTGATTGGACATCGCTAGGCGTGCAGATCGTCATCGAGTCCACGGGCAGATTCACGGATGCGGCGCAGGCCGGCAAGCACCTTAAGGGTTCGGTCAAGAAGGTTGTCATCTCGGCGCCTGCGAAGCACGAAGACATCACGATCGTGCTGGGCGTCAATGAGGACAAGTACGATCCGGCAAAGCACAACATCATCTCGAACGCGTCTTGCACGACGAACTGCCTAGCGCCATTCGTGAAAGTTCTGCAGGAGAAGTTCGGAATTGAGAAAGGATCGATGACCACGATCCACAGCTATACAAACGATCAGCACGTGCTTGATTTTCCGCACTCGGATTTAAGGCGCGCCCGTGCCGCTGCGCTGAACATGATCCCAACGACCACGGGGGCGGCGAAAGCGATTGCCCTGGTGATGCCCGAGCTGAAAGGCAAGCTCGACGGATACGCCATGCGCGTCCCGACTCCCAACGTGTCGGTGGTTGACTTAACGGTGCTCTTAAAAAAGAACACGACTGCCGAAGAGGTCAACAAGGCTTTTAAGGAAGCTTCGGAAGGCGATCTAAAGGGCTATCTTGCCTACACCGAGGATCCAGTAGTGTCCACCGATATGCTGCACAATCCGAACAGCTCCATCATTGATGGTCAGCTAACCAAGGTCCTGGACGGCAACCTGTTGAAGGTTGTCTCGTGGTACGACAACGAGTGGGGCTACTCTATGCGCGTTGTGGATCTCTGCGAGTTCCTAGCGAAAAAAGGCCTCTAAACCTGTCTCATGTAGGGCAGGTTGTCAACCTGCAGACGGGTTGTCAACCCGTCTTTGTGCGCCGTTCGCGAGCAGCCCCAGACTAACCGCAAAGGGGCGGGCTGCCAACGCTTTCAGATCTTGGCGGTGATTCTGAATATCACTTAGAAACGTCGAAACTTGCCGCTCGCTCGGCGATGCTTCCGCGTGAACCGTGCCCTTGGTACCGTGAAACCACACGCCTGCTTTCGAAGGTTCTGAAGGGTCACCCATGTAAGTGCGGTGATCGAACTCCAACGTGAATGATTCAAATTCGAAGCAGGCCGTCTGAGTATCGGGAGCATCGCCGCCAGCGACTCTCAGATGACGGCTTCCTATGGAGTGAAAAGATTGCGGCGGCTGCTCCGTCCAAGCAAGCGCATGGTAGAGCGATTCGCTCATCGGCCCATTTGCGTAATCCAGGTAGCGGTGGAAGCCTCTAGGGTGGATGCTTCTATTGAATGGCCGGAAGGGCGCTGGGCCGCACCACATGGGCCAATCCATTCCTGCGGGCGGATCGGAATCGGGCACAACCGTACCCGGGGAATCGGGACTATGCACGTATGCGCGCACCAAGTGGATCTCCCCAACACGCGCTGGTATCGAAACCTTCCATGGTTCTCCGCATTGCACCGTGCGATCCGATTCCCGAGCAGCTCTCACCAACTCTTGACCTTCTATCAACGTATGGCAGATAGGAGATTCGATGAAGACGTGCGATCCCGATCCGAGCGCGGCGAGCGCGACGGAAGCATGCCAGTGATCGGGTGTCGCGACAATGGTGACCTCCGGCCTCGCTTTGCTTAGCATCTCCCTATAATCCCGGTAGGTAGTCGGCTGGTCGCTGGACACATCCACGACACTCTTCACCGCAGCCACCAACTGGTTCGGATCCAAATCGCAGAGGGCCGTCACCCTGCAATCCCCCGAGCCCATCGCCTCCAAAAGCCGCTTCATACCCTGATCTCCAGCGCCTACCAACGCCACTGTAAACTTGCGGGTTCGCGCGCCATAGAGGAAAGCCGGAGCGCCGATCAACGCCGACGTAAGGAAGTGCCGTCTCTGCATGGGAACAGGCTATCATTTTTCTATGAACCTGCAATCCAAAGTCGTCGTGGTTACGGGCGGCGCGCATGGGATCGGCCGCGCGCTTTGCGTGCGGTTCGCAGCAGAGGGAGCCAAGGCAGTTATCGTTGCCGATATCGATGAGTCGGGCGCTCAAGCCGTGGCCCGCACCATCGAAGGCGGCGAGGCGGCTGGATGCAACGTTCAGAACGAAGCCGACATCGCGGCGGTGGTAGACCGGGCGCTCAAGCGTCACGGGCACATCGACTTGTTTTGCTCCAATGCTGGCATCGGCGTGCCTGGCGGCTGCGATGCTTTAAACCACGACTGGCAGAAGATTTGGGACATCAACTTAATGGCTCATGTCTATGCCGCGCGTGCCGTGCTGCCCTCCATGCTGGCTCGGAAGGAAGGCTATCTGCTGCAAACGGCTTCGGCTGCCGGCCTGCTTTCTCAGATCGGATCGGCACCTTATGCGGTTACGAAACACGCGGCTGTAGCTTTGGCGGAGTGGATCTCCATCACCTACGGGGATTCCGGGATCAAGGTGTCCGCCTTATGTCCGCAGGGCGTTCGGACCAACATGCTGGAGCAGTCAGATGCCGCAACCCGGGCGATTCTCGACGAGACGGCGATTAGTCCGGAGCAGGTGGCCGCGTGCGTCATCGAAGGCCTCGCTGCCGAGCGCTTTCTGATCCTGCCTCATCCGCAGGTGGCTGAGTACTTCAAGCACAAGGGAACAGACTACGATCGCTGGTTGCGTGGCATGCGGCGGCTGCAAGCGAACGCGGCACGATCGGTGTAAGGAAGTCGGTATACAAATGGAACAGCCAATCTGGAACTTCGAGCAGGAACCTCGCGAGCGGCCGGGGGATGAAACCAGCGTCAACCTGCGCGCTTACTTCGATCGCATGGACGACGCGAAAATGCGCGAGTATTCCGCCGCCTGGAGCGACGACCAGGTGGTCGATTGGGACGGAAATTTCAGAGACGACGGAGCGCTCATGATCGCTTGCTGCGAGCGCGACATAGACGTGGAAGAGTACCGCGAGGAACTTCAACACGCTATTCAATATCGAAACCGCGTCAGATCCCTTCTCCACTCGTAAACGATTCGTCGGGAATGGTGTGGTCCGCTTCCAGCGAGCGGAAGATCTCGTCAATCGAGCGCTGGACGTAGGCCCCATCGGTGCGCAGCAGGGCCACTAAGCCGGCGTTTTGCAGGATGCGAGCCTGATCTTGTTGATCTGCGATTGCAACCTGCACGCCCCGGTCAAACAAGGCGCGTTCCAGTTCATAGGCGAGTTCGCCCTCGCGCGGCACATTGACGATCGCGGGTTTGTGGCCGTGGCGCAGGCGGCGTTCCTCGTCGCTCACCCGCAGCGGCCGATTGTGCTCCCCTTCCACGCCACGAATCATTCCGGCTGCGACCGTCGCGTTCGACACCGGATCGATCAGAATGAATGCACCCGTGTTCCGGTTGGAACAATACCGATCGAAAAGCAGCGGACGCTGAGTCTCCAGCGTTACCACCGCGATCTCATTCAGCCTGAGTTCCGAACTCGGCACATGCTCCAGCGTATTGATGTCGATCCTGTACTGGATCGCGACGACGCTAGCGCGGATCTGAGACGTGGTGTGCTTGATCAGATAGGGTCGGCCAAGACGCAGCGGCTGCTCGTCCATCCAGACCAGGGCTGTCTCTAATCGATGCGCCACATGCGGCGGCTGGATCGGAGAGACCAGCATGTCCCCGCGACTAATGTCGATTTCGTCCGCAATCGTGAGCGTGACCGACATCGGCGCAAAAGCTTCCTTCAGGTCGCCATCGAAGGAAGCCAGCGATTTAACCGTGGTGGTGCGTCCCGATGGCAGGATCAAAAGTTTGTCGCCGGGGCGCACCGTTCCCGACGCGATCTGGCCTGCGTAGCCCCGAAAATCGAGGGTCGGGCGAATCACGTACTGGACCGGCATGCGGAAAGGCTTTCGATCCGCTTCCGCCAAACCTGGCGCGGTCTCGAGGTACTGAAGCAGGCTGCCGCCGTCGAACCATGGGGTCCTTGCGCTGGGTGCCACGACATTGTCGCCATCGAGCGCGCTGATCGGAAAGTACCGAACTTCCCGAAATCCGAGCTCTTGAGAGAATTCGCTGAACTCGCGCTCGATACTGTTATAGATATCCTGGCTGAAGTCAACCAGGTCCATTTTGTTGATCGCCACCGCGACGCGCGGAGTCCCGAGGAGAGACGCGATGTAGGCATGACGCCGGGATTGGGGCAGCACGCCTTTCCGGGCGTCGATCAGCACGATGGTCAGGTCGGCGGTGGAAGCGCCGGTTGCCATGTTGCGGGTATATTGTTCGTGGCCGGGCGTGTCCGCGATGATGAACTTGCGGCGCGGCGTCGCAAAGTAGCGGTAAGCGACGTCAATCGTTATCCCCTGTTCGCGTTCGGCACGCAGTCCGTCGGTGAGTAGGGATAAGTCGATTTTACCGTTCTTGCGAATGGAGGCGAGCTGGTCCTCATAGGCGCCCTTGGTGTCAAAAAGCAGCCTGCCGATGAGCGTGGACTTCCCGTCATCAACGCTGCCGGCGGTGGAAAACCGCAGCAGGTCCATCAGAAGTAGCCCTCGCGCTTCTTGAGTTCCATGGAGCCTTCGCGATCATGATCGATCACCCGATTTTCACGTTCGGATCGCCGGAAGGTGATCAGTTCATCGATTATTTTGGGCAGCGTATCAGCTTCGGAGCGAATCGCGCCAGTGCAGTGGCTGCATCCGAGCGAACGCATCCGGCTCATGACGAGTTCGGGTTGTTCACCGGGGCGCAACGTGGCGTTATGTTCCAGGGAGACGAGCGAATTGCCGCGGACAACGACGCTCCGCTCTTTGGCGAAATACATCGGCACCACGGGAATATTCTCTTCCTGGATATATTGCCAGACATCCATCTCGGTCCAGTTCGAAAGCGGGAAGACGCGGATGGTCTCGCCTTTGTTGATCCGGCTGTTGTACAGGTTCCAGAGTTCAGGACGCTGATTCTTGGGATCCCACTGTCCGAAACGATCGCGAAAGGAGTAGATGCGCTCCTTGGCGCGGGATTTTTCCTCATCGCGTCGGGCACCACCGAACGCTGCATCGAAGCCCCCCTCTCGGAGGGCGTCGAGCAAGGCCTGCGTCTTGAGTAGGGCACAGCACTTTTCAGTACCCAGCCGGTATGGATTCGCTCCGTTTGCAATTGCTTCGGTATTGGTGTGAACGATTAAGCGCGCTCCGATTTGCTTTGCAAAGTTATCCCGGAATTCAATCATCTCCTGAAACTTGTAGGTGGTATCCACGTGCAGCAGTGGAAAGGGAATCGGTCCTGGGTAGAAAGCCTTTTGGGCCAGGCGAACCATCACCGACGAATCCTTGCCGACCGAATAGAGCATCACAGGACGCTCGAACTCAGCCATGACTTCGCGCAGTATGTGAATGCTTTCCGCTTCCAGGCTCTGGAGATGCGGGAGGGATGCCATTTCTTAAGGATACTACGGTATGTCGATCAAGATGAGTGTGATTAGGTGGCCTAAGACGGTGAATACCCCTTGGCGGATCGAATTTCGACCTTTATCGGGGAGCAGCCCAGCGCTTGGATATGCTTTCATCGGGCCTAAAGCCAGCCGATACACATCAATCCTTCCTCTTGTCTGTACGAGCTCTCCCGCCAACTGGGCCCTGAGTTTGCTGTCGGATGGCACGATGGCGTACTCGAACCCGTACTGCTTTAGAAAGGAGCGCACCTCGGCAACAGTCAGCATGCCTGAATAGAGCCGTTCGAGTTGCCGAGTCTGTTCCGTATACTGAACGCTCAGCACATCGTGACTGCCAAAAGTGTTCAAAGCAAGGCCGGTTACCCAGGGCGTTAGGGCGGATGGCGCGAGAACTAAGCTATCGGACTTGGCGTGGGTTCCGAGCCACGAGAGTGCATCAGCTTCGTCCGTCCTGCGAATAGCGTTCAGGAATTGGGGTGCAGTGGAATTGCCGTCGCGGTAGATCTGCAGCCACATGGAACCGAGGGAAAGCACGCTAAGACCAACGAGAGCGAAAGAGGCAGCAAGGGTGGGTCGTCGCACCATTTGAAAAAGCCGGGGCAGTTGGATATCCTGTCCAGCGCGCCGAACCAGCAAGAACGCCTGCCCGTAAACAAACCCGTCGAAGAGGTGCATTCCCGCCGGGATTGCGGGTACGAACAGCAGCAGGCAAGAACTGAGAAACCAGCATTGGAGCACCAAGTCGCTTCGCTCCCGCATAGGAAACCGCAGCAATAACAAATAAATCGTGGCGAAACTGGGCAGCCCGAAATAGACAATGGCCCACATCGGCGAGACACTGAACTGGTTGGCGTCCGACGCATCGCGCAACCATTGATAGCGGGCGGTCTGCACCAGCCATGGCAGCATCCCCAGAAGGGCGCTACTACCGAGCATGGCCGCCAGCGGCAAGATACTTCTGCCTCGCCCTTCCCTGTATCGCAGCACTCCGATGCTCACAATCGCCGACGTTACAAAAACATAGACCTCAAACGGGTGAACGAACGCATTTGCGAAGGCGCAGACGCACAGCCAAGCAAAATCGGCACGCCTTCCCGATTCCACAAATTTCCCCAGGAACCCGAATGCCAGCAGCATCGTGATAGTGCCGAATGTCAGGTTGGGGCCGTTGGATAGCCCTCCGCGCAAGAATCCATCAGCGGTCTGATAAGCGTAACCCACCACTCCCAGGGCGTCGAAGTTGCGCTGGATTGGGACGAATCGCTCAATTCCATACAGATAGAGAAACAATGGAAGAGAACAGACAACCACGGCCCCAGCTCCAATGCGCTCACGACGGCTGCGAAGAAAAGCACCCGCGCAGAACATCAAGGCGTATACGGCCCCAATATAGAGCAGGATTTGCAGGGCATAGTAGACCGCAGTGGAAGACACTCCCGCCAACTTTGCTGTTTTGCCGATGAGCAGCATCATCGGCTGGAACAAAGCCGGTTCGGTGACATAGGGAACGTGTCGGTTGGGCAACAGCCAGTGATCCCGCGAATCAGCCAGCCAGGAGAGGTACGCTCCTGTATCAAGCGTCTGTTCGAAATAGGCGGGCTCATACCCAGGAGGAGGAGACGAAATCCCGTGCAACACTCCCGCGTACGAGATGCCGAAGACAACCAAACCCGCGAACACCGAGATGGCGAATCTCTTCACCCACTCTCAATCGTCAGAACCGGCGCAGCTCACCATAAGGCGAACGCCTTAGTGAACTATTGCTTGTCAAAAACCGCAGCGTTGTGAAAAGGCTTGCCTTCTGCGTTGATGCCGCGGTTGGTGTTTGTCATCATCTTGCCATCTTTGGACACCACTGCTCGGCCGGTCGCAGAGTATTTGCCATCCGTTTTCTTCGCGGTATACGTAATCATTTTGGCGTTTACTTGTTTTATGGTCATCCGGTCATAAGGGGCACCGGTAACGGAAAACTCCTTGCCGTCATAGGTTGCTGTGTAACTGCTGTTAATAGGTACGCCGTCAGCCCTTTCTCCTGTGGTTGTAACTTTGGCTCCGCCGTCATTTGCTTC
>JANXQZ010000830.1 GCA_025353235.1 Bryobacterales bacterium | reverse complement strand
CATCGAACGGCCCGCTTGCCGCAAAGGTGTAGAATTTCACTCATGCACCGACTCGTCATCTTCTGCATGTGCCTCCCGTCCGCGCTCGCTCTGACTGACCCCATTCGAATCAGCACCGGCCTCATCTCTGGGGTTCAAGGTGCTGACGCTGGCACTCGCGTCTACAAGGCCATTCCCTACGCCGCCGCGCCAACTGGGCAACTCCGCTGGGCGGCACCCAAGCCGGCACTTGCCTGGGCCGGAACGCGCAAGGCCGATCAATTCTCTCCGGTTTGCGAGCAAGCGCCTTACCCCGCAGCCTCTATTTACTACTCAGACCCAGCCCCAATGAGCGAGGATTGCCTGTACCTGAACGTATGGACGGCCGCTAAATCGAGCACCGAGCGACGGCCTGTGATGCTTTGGATCCACGGAGGCGCGCTCACGCGCGGGGCTGGATCCACTCCCGCGTACGACGGCGAAGCACTGGCTGGAAAAGGCGTTGTACTCGTTACGATCAACTACCGGCTGGGAATCTTCGGTTTCCTGGCGCATCCGGAGCTCACGAAAGAGTCGGACCGCAAGGCGTCCGGAAACTATGCGATTCTCGATCAGATTGCCGCGCTGGAGTGGGTTCAGAAAAACATCCAGGCATTCGGCGGAGATCCGAAACGTATCACGATCTTCGGCGAATCCGCTGGATCGTGGAGCGTGAATTACCTGATGGCCACTCCCCTGGCGAGGGGCTTGTTTCAGCGCGCTATCGGCGAGAGCGGCGGCGCGTTCGGCACCATGCGAACACTAGCGGAAGCTGAAGAAATCGGCGCGAAGTTCGGCACAATTCAGGCTCTCCGCGAGAAGTCGGCCGAAGACCTGATGAAGGCGTCCGCGACCGCAAGTTTCCCGCCGAACGTGGACGGCTGGCTGCTGCCCACCGATGTTCGGACTATTTTCGCGCAAGGCAAGCAGAACGACGTTGCACTGCTGGCCGGATCGAACGCGGACGAAGGTAAATCCCTTTCGCCTTGGCCCGCGAACGGAAAGGCCCAAGACTATATCGATCAAATTCATCGTCTCTTTGGCGCGAAGGCGGACGAGGTTCTGAAGCTGTATCCAGCCGCCACGGATGAACAGGCAAAGGAGTCTCACTTCGCCAGCTATCGCGATCTGAGCTTCGCTTGGCAAATGCGTACCTGGGTTCGCCTGCAGACCAAGACAGGATCATCCGAGGCTTATTTATACTACTTCAACCGCGTTCCTCCGGGTCCGCAGAGCAATCGGTATGGAGCGTATCACGCCGCTGAAATTGCCTACGTCTTCAACAATCTAACTGGCAAGAGGCCCTGGGAAGAGACGGACCGAAAGTTGTCCGACGCGATGTCGTCTTACTGGGTTAACTTCGCCGCGGAGGGCGATCCTAATGGCAAGGGGTTGCCCACATGGCCGGCTTACAAATCCGATGAAGATGCCGCCATTGAGTTCGGGGACACGATTCAGACTGTGCACGGGATGCGCGCGGCTGCGCTGGATTTCTTTGATCGCTGGGCAGACCGATAGGCTTGCCCCGTCTCCGCCTTGCTGGCAGACCAGAATACCCTGATGGGATCAGAAGCTACAAGCCTGGA
>JANXQZ010000812.1 GCA_025353235.1 Bryobacterales bacterium | reverse complement strand
CCTGTTTTAAATGGATTTCGACACTCGGTCAGTTCCACGAGCACGAGAAGAGCGGCGTCCTCACGTCCCAGCTTTTTCTCCAGGCCCGCGATATCCCACAGTGTCCGGAACAGCAGCTCATCGCGCAGGCCGCGCTTCACGGCCTCTCGGAACAGGCCGAGCGCATTCTCGTAATTCTCAGCCTGACGCCACCAGCGCGCCAAACCCACCATCTCCGCTCCATGCGTGAACTGCGCCTTCTCGGGTGCGTGAAAGGCCCAGGGCACGATCGCCGTAAGGCAGGCGAGCGTGAGAATATCGATCTGGTTGTGGTGCAGAATAGGCACCAGCTTCCAAGCTTCGCGAGTCCTCAGATACTCGAAGTAGACGTAGGGGATCATCTCGCCTGGGAGATCGCCTTCGCGCTCTACTCCCAGGATCCGGCTCTCCAAATCCACCAAGCGGCAGCTATCGAACCGCAGCTTCCAGAGGCGGCGAGCGCCGTGAAGCAGGTCCAGGTGCGCCAAGCTGGCGAAGGGCGGGCGGGTGCGCGCCATGCGATAGCGCGTTTCCAGCAGAGGCTGATCGTAGGTCTTGCCGTTGTAAGTAATCAGCACATCGAACTGCTGCAAGTACGCTGAAAGCGCGATCAAGAGGCTGGTCTCTTCCGCGAATTCGCGCATGAAGAATTGACGCACCAGGAAGCCTCGGGGCGTGATGCTTCCAACTCCGATGAGAAACGCGTAGGTGCCTGCACCGCCAGCCAGACCCGTGGTTTCGGTATCGAGAAAAGCCCATTTTTCGGGCGGGATTCCATCGATCTGCCCGTTTGAGATTGCACTTAGGAGGTCGCAGGGAAGAGCTTCTAAATCTTGGATGCCAATGCTGCCATGGCGGCGATGACGCTCGTAAAGCTTATCCAGCTCGAAGTGCCGGCCGTGATCGGTCTCCACCTCGCGGCCGCCAGACCATTCCTCAATGAAATACTTTTCAGGCTTGGGTTCGCGGAACGCGGGCGCTGGCGCGACACGCGGTGCCGCATACTTGCGATCGATCTTAGCGATGCGCTTCCGGAGCTCCGCGAGTTGTTCCTGAATATCGCTCACTAGGACTAGGACTGGGACACTTCGAGTTCGGCCGAGACTTGCTCCCATTCCGCTAGAAGCGAGCTAAGATCCCCGCGCCGCTCTTCCATCACATTTGTCAGTCGCAGAGTCTCGTCGGTGCTCACGAAATTAGACAGCGCCGATTCATGGCTGGCTATCTCCCCCTCCACGCGTGCGATGTTGCCCTCAAGTTGCTCGCACCGCTCCTTCATTTGTCGAAGTTTCAGAGGATTGACGCGCTTGACTGCAGTCGCCGGCACAGCAATGGCGGGAACGGCATGGGTACCGTTCGCCCCGGCATATTGCGTCAGTTCCAGCGAGAGAGGCTTGCCTTCTTTGCGCCACAAATAGTCCTGATAATTCCCCGGAAAAATTCTTACTTCGCCTTCCCCGACCTCGAAAATGCGAGTGGCGAGGTTATCGATAAAATATCGGTCATGCGAAACGAACACAAGGGTGCCGCTAAAGTCCTGCAGCGCCTCAAGCAGCACGTCCTTCGCGCGCATGTCCAGGTGATTTGTCGGTTCGTCGAGCAGCAGAAAATTGCTGGGGTGGAGCAGCATCCGCGCCAGTGCGTAGCGGTTGCGCTCGCCCCCCGACAACACGCCGATGCGCTTGAACACGTCATCCTCTGAAAACAGGAAACATCCAAGCACGCTGCGCAACTCGGTCTGGGTTGACTTGCCCGCTACGTCGTACAAATCGTCCAGCATTCGGGCGTCCGGATTCAGTTCCTTATATTGATCCTGCGCGAAGTAGTCGGGATCCACATTGTGGCCCAGCTTGTACTCGCCGATCGAGAGCGGCTCCGTTCCAGCGAGCAGTTTAATGAGGGTAGACTTACCCGCCCCGTTCACGCCAACTAATGCGATCCGGTCGCCTCGTTCGATGACGAAATCCACGCCGCTGAACACATGTTTGTCGCCGTAACTCTTAGCGACATTCTTGAATTCTGCGACGACGCGGCCACTCGCCTTAGGCTGAGGGAACGTGAAGTGAATCGTTTTCTCGTCGGGCGGCACTTCAATGCGCTCGATCTTGTCCAGTTCCTTGATGCGGCTCTGAACCTGCTTCGCTTTGGTCGCCTGTGCACGAAAACGATTGATGAATGCCTCCAGTGCTTCAATGCGCTCGCGTTGATTGCGATAGGCGGCTTCCAGTTGCAGCTTGCGCTCAGCCTTTTGCGTCAGGTACTTCTCGTAGTTGCC
>JANXQZ010000803.1 GCA_025353235.1 Bryobacterales bacterium | reverse complement strand
CGCCAACGTCGCCCAAGTCGATGGCTAACATTTTGGCCGCCTGCGCAGCGGTCAGCGTGAACGTGGTCTCGTAGAGAGCCGTACCGGAATAGAAGGCTAACGATGAGTTGGTCCAGGACTGCAGACTGAAATCGACGGTGGTTGACCGGAATTCTACCGGATGTTCGGAGACGGCGTGCGCCGGGAGAGTGATCGTGGGTTGAGGGGCAGCGGTGCCTGGAGGTACATCGACCCTCAAAGGAGAAGCGTCTACGGTCGCAACGACAACGTTTGACTGATCCCGAGAGTAAGTGATCCCCTTCAGCGTCTCTCCGTTTTCGGCCAGCAGCCGGAATAGAAATCCAGTGGGGCCCATCAGGCTAGGACCGATCTTTAGCAGCACGGTGTTCCAACCTGCACGCAGCTTTACCGGTCGAGTCTCAGCCCATTCATCGCGCAGCAGCAGCCATTTCGGATGTCGATGAACGCGCAAAATTTCAACGCCGTTGCACCATACGGCCATACTGTCGGCAAACGCCGTGAGCAGTTTCGCGGGTTGTTCCTTAGGGGAGAAGACGTTGACATAAGCATAGTAAACACCCATGGATTTGCTCCCGCTCAGCGAGAGGACATCGCGAGGTGTAACCGAATAGGTTGGCGATTCGATCCACTTCCATTGCACGGTAGCGAATGCACCTTGGAAAGATGCAGTGGAGTTGAACTCGCGCTCGGGCGGGTATGCCCGATAGAAGCCCTGATGATCGTCGTAGGGGAAGGGTCCAACCAGCCACCAATTTGGATTTGAATTTCGTTCAGGCGAGAGCCAAACCAGCTTGTTGTCTTGCTTGGCATAGGGCACGCGAACGGTGGGCGATTCCGGTGTGAAGCGCCAATTCTGCTTGGGCAAAGTGGTCAGCGTAGTCCAAACGGGCTGCCGGGGGCGTGCTTTCAGCGATCCCGTCGAGCGGACCACAAAGAAGGCGTCCCAAGGATCGAAATGAATCTCCACGCTTGAGCCGACTACCTTCAGCGGCGAACGCTCGCCCGTCTCAGCGTCCCACTTCTCGAAGCTTCCAAGCGCGGGAAAACGTAGGCCAATATCGCGAGCCTGGGAGGAGTCGTTGACCACCCAGTACCAATCGACCCCGTCCTTCAGACGGTGGGAGAAGAATATGTGATCGGGTTGACCGCTCACCACCTCTGCTTCCCGCGGTTGCTCGTCCGCCAATCGTTTCAGAACTGGTGTGAGTTCCTGCCGGATCGGCTCCGGAACCTGGATCTGTTCCAGGTAGTCGAGGTGGTCCATGAAGGGCAGATGGGTGCCGGCGGAAAACCGCTGGATCTTTGCTCCATCGAGGCCGGACGGTTGGGCGCCCACCGCGAGCACGACTCCGCCCGCATCGGCAAATTGCCGAATTTTGCGGATCGACGAAGGTGCCAGGTCCGTCATCGGCGGCAGAATCAGCACGCGAAAACTCTCGCCCGATAGCTCCAGTT
>JANXQZ010000750.1 GCA_025353235.1 Bryobacterales bacterium | reverse complement strand
CAAAATGGTGGCTTCTTTCTAGGCCCCACGATTTTCGACCATGTCACTCCTGAGATGGCCATCGCTAAAGAAGAGATTTTCGGGCCGGTGCTTTCGGTGATGCGTGTGGAGACGTTGGACGCCGCCATCGAGCTAGTGAATAGCTGCCCGTTCGGGAACACTACGTCCATCTTTACCAGTGACGGTAAGGCGGCGCGCGATTATGCGCACAAGGTCGAAGTAGGTATGGTTGGCGTGAATATCGGAGTCGCGGCACCCATGGCATTCTTTCCGTTCTCAGGATGGAAGGCGTCGTTCTTCGGTGACCTGCATGCACATGGGAAGGATGCCGTTGCTTTCTACACGGAGCAAAAGGTGATCATGACCCGCTGGTTCTGAACGGCAGGATATAATCCGTCAATCATGCTTCAACCCTCGAATGGACGCCGCGGCTTTCTGCATCGCATTCTGACCGCAACGGGACTCGCCGGTGCGGCGGCACCTGCTGCTCCCGCTCAGGACCGGATCAATGCCCGCGATTTTCCTTTCCTCCCCAAGTATGCGCGGGCTCAGGATTACAAATCGCTCAAGCAATCGAGCTTCGATACAACCGGTGGCAATAAGGATTATTGGCCCGTGGCGGCTGGGGCGACGCGCGAGGTGTTCAACGCTACCGGCCCCGGCGTGATCACGCATATCTGGTTTACCATCGCTGCGCCCGGTGCCCAGCACTTGAAGGAGATCGTGTTGCGAGGGTATTGGGATGGGAACGACAAGCCCAGTGTCGAAGTGCCCATCGGAGATTTTTTCGGGCTCAACTTGGGCCAATATGCGATCTATCAATCGGACTATTTGGCCTGCTCGCCTGGCAAGTCTCTGAACTGCTACTTTGCCATGCCGTATCGCAAGGCCGCCCGCTTCACGGTTACGAATGAGGGAAAGGAGGACATGCGCGCGCTGTATTCCAACATCGACTATCAAACTGTTCCCTCGCTTCCAACAGACTCGCTCTACTTTCACGCCCAGTATCGTCAGAGTGCGCCCGCCACCCCGACCACTGGCGACGATTCCAAAATCAACTTAAATGGCAAGCTCAACCATGTCTACGGCGAGACGCGCGGGCGGGGGCACCTGATGGGGGTTACGCTCGGCGTGCTGCAAAACGCCGACGGCTGGTGGGGCGAAGGCGATGAGATGATCTTCGCAGACAACGAGACGAACCCGATCATCACGGGCACAGGATCAGAGGATTACTTTCTAGGCAGTTGGAATTTCGGCGGACGCGATGGAGCGTTGCCGTTCGCGCATGGCCAGTATGGCGCACCCTTCATTGCAGCCCCCGAGCGCACGGGCGGAAGGTATCTTTGCTATCGGTGGCATGGGGACAATCCGGTTACGTTTCAGCGCTACATGAAGCACACGATGGAGCATGGCCACGCCAACAACCGAGGCGACAATTTCTATTCGGTCTGCTACTGGTACCAGAGCGAGCCGTATACGAATTTTCCCGCTTTGCCACCGGCAGACGCGCGCGTTCCACGAGTGCGAACGGCTTGAGCGCGGC
>JANXQZ010000710.1 GCA_025353235.1 Bryobacterales bacterium | reverse complement strand
TTTTTGCGAATCCATCGAGGCGGCCGAAGGCGTTACTACAGGCATCTCGGCGGCCGATCGCGCCCGAACCATTCAAGCCGCCATCAGTCCCGATAGCCGCCCGTCAGACCTGGCGCGTCCCGGCCACATGTTTCCGCTGCGAGCGCGCGAAGGTGGCGTGCTGGTGCGCGCCGGTCAGACCGAGGCTGTGGTGGATCTCGCCCGCATGTCCGGCTTGCGTCCAGGCGGAGTAATCTGCGAGATCATGAACGACGACGGAACCATGGCGCGAGTTCCGCAATTGACCGAGTTCTGTAAGCTGCACGGGTTCAGCATGATCTCGGTGGAGGACATCATCCGCTATCGCTTGCAGAACGAGCGCTTCATTCACCGGGAAGGCGAGACCTGCCTCCGCACGAAGCACGGCGTTTTCCGCATGGTTGAATACGCCAGCACGATCAAGCCCGAGCGCCACATCGCGCTCATTCATGGAGAGATCGATTCAACACGCGAGGTTCTCGTGCGCATGCACTCGCGTTGCACCACGGGAGACGTCTTCGGGTCACTCGAGTGCGATTGCCGCGACACCGTCGATCGGTCATTAGATCGGATCTGCAAGGAAGGGAAGGGGGTGTTGGTTTATCTTCACCAGAGCGGTCCGGGCTTCCGCGATCACGGCAGTTACGGGACTCTGCAGCACGAGACTGGCATCGGAGCCCAAATTTTATCCGACCTCGGGCTCAGCACAATTCGCCTGCTGACGAACCACCCCCGCAAGATTGTCGGATTAGATGCGTATGGCATCCACATCATGGAGCAAGTTCCGGTCTAAACGGCCGTAGATCGGGCCGCAAGATCCGATGGCAGTAAAAAGCCAGAGCGTTGCAGTTCCGCATTCGACGGGGCAGTATTAAGGCTTCGCCAGCCCCGTATGAACCGCCGCCAGTTCTTTTTGAGCTGCTCGCGCCTCAGAGACTGGCAACTTTGCCATTTCTCCCGCACTTTCGCTTTGAACAAGTCCAGGCTCTCCGGCGCGATCTAGAGGCGCTTCGCGCGGGTCAGCCGAAAACCCAGGAACTTGCGTTCCCAGGTCCTCCCGGTCCCGCTCTTGGCCGCATTCACCTGCAAGCGCAGATGCTTCTCGATCCAGTTCCGAATCGACTCCAGCGTCCCGTCCGCCGCTGCTTGGCTGGCTACACAAGCCTCGCCTGTCCAGTTCCTTGTGGAGGGGCGTCCAGGCAGATGTTGGCCAGCAATGGAGACACGGTCCTGGGCGGTTCAGTTCCCCCCCAAGGGCCGAAGAACTAAAGAACGGAGCTAGAGGCCGTCCGGCTCAACCCCATGCATCTTGATGACTATTGGACTTTGCTGTTCCCAGCCAGCTTGTCGCCCGCAAATCGGCCTCGCTGCCGGTTCGTGTACCTACGGTCGAGAGTTTGCTATCCGCTTCTTTCAGCATCACCTCGCGGCTACGCCTTGCCGTTTCGCTACGGTTGCCGTCCTCCGCCCTTGTTGGCTCCTTACATCCAACTAGATTCTGCCCATGCTGCCACACTGGGGCAGCCAATCCTGGCTGCAGCGGTGCTTCTGCGCGCAGCTTCGCGTCTCCGTAGTCTCAGCGCTTACCGCAAGAAGCCGCTTTGGTTGCTCCCGGTTGCGTTCAACCGATCATTCAGCTTATCGTCCAGCGCCAAGAGCCAGCGCAGATCAGCCGATAACTCCTTTTGGACCTCCGGTCTCAAGAGCTGCATCTGGTATTGTTGCTGAGGTTTGTCGCGCCGACAATAGAAAGCGTGCATCGCCCGCCTGGGAGAACTCGTCCGATTGGCTGTGCCTCCATGCCACATATGCGCGTTCATGATCACGACGGTTCCAGCATGGCCGGTGAGCAGCATCTCGCCCGGATGTGCGGCCATGGGATGCCCCAAGGCTTGCTGAGGCAGCCTGCCCCATTTGTGCGATCCCGGCACCATGCGAATCGCTCCGTTTTCTGCGGTAAAATCGTCCAGCATCCACACGGAATTGCACACCCAGTAACCTTTCTCGTCGGCTACCGCGCCATTATCTGCATGGAGCGGCTGAACCCACGTGGAGCGCGGATTGGCCGACCTTACATTCAGGCTGCTCAGCTTGAAGTCCGGCCCAAGGACCAGCCGAATGTGATCGAGCAAGGCGGGCAGTTGAATGGCCTCTTGGAACGCCTCCCCTTTATCAACCAGGTTTGCCAATCGGCGAGTCTGCTCCTCTTGGCGGAACTCCGATCCGGCGGCATCTCCCTCGAGTTCGAAAAGCTGATCCACGCGCTCCCGAATGCGAGCGAGGAGTTCCGGGCTCATGAACCCTTCTAATATGAAAAACCCCTGCGTCTCAAGTTGTTCTCGCGCATTGGGTAACACGTTGGATAACATAAGATCACAATCAGGAAATTGCCGATGATTAACCAGTCTACCCACAATCCTGTTTCAATTTTGATTGCCGAAGACAATCCAGGCGACGTTCGGCTCCTCTTAGAGGCTCTCAGGCCACACTTTGCGAAGTTCGACCTGCATGTGGTCGATGACGGCGATAAGGCCCTGAAATTTTTCAGTGCGCTGGAAGGGTCTTCCCCGAAGCCTCCGGACCTCATATTACTTGATTTAAATTTGCCTAAGACCGACGGCCGGGAGGTTCTGAGGAGCATCAAGCGGACGCCCCTGATTCAGCAAGTGCCCGTTATCGTTCTCAGTTCGTCCGATTCTCCCAAGGATCGCGCCGACACGGTTGAACTCGGAGCGGAACGTTTTATCCGCAAACCCTCTACACTGGACGAATTTTTGGAGATCGGCGCCATCGCCAGGGAATTGCTGCCCCGGCAGTAGCCGAATGGCTGTAATTGACGACGTCTGTTTGCTATCAGCCGTCGAAATGGCGCAGGCCCTCCGGAGCGGTCAACTCTCGGCCCGCGAGACGCTGCTCGCTCACCTGCAGCGCATAGAACAACTTAATCCCACAGTAAACGCCATCGTCACGCTTGTGCCCGATCAAGCCATGGCGCAAGCCGTGCTGGCGGACGAGGCTTGGGCGCACCGACGCGTGTTGGGTCCGCTGCACGGGCTGCCGGTGGCCATTAAAGATCTGCACGATACGGCGGGTATTCGGACCACTTATGGGTCGCGGATCTTCAAGGATCACGTGCCGGAAGGGGACACAATCGTGGTCGAACGGCTGAAGAAGGCTGGCGCGATTGTGCTAGGAAAGACGAACACGCCTGAGTTTGGAGCTGGGTCCCAAACGTTCAACGAGGTTTTTGGTGTGACTAGAAATCCCTATAACCTTGCCAAGACCTGCGGAGGCAGCAGCGGCGGAGCGGCCGTCGCGCTTGCTTGTGGCATGGTCCCGATCGCGGATGGGAGCGACATGGGAGGCTCTCTGCGCAATCCCGCGAGCTTCTGCAACGT
>JANXQZ010000696.1 GCA_025353235.1 Bryobacterales bacterium | reverse complement strand
CTGGCTACCATCGATCCTCTGACGAACCTCTTTAACCGGCGCGAAGGCGAGCGTAGGGCGTCGGAGAAGATGCAGAAAGGAATTGCATTCTGTCTTCTGATCATCGATCTGAATCGGTTTAAATCGATCAACGATCGCTATGGGCACCAATGCGGGGATCAGGTGTTGAAGCTGTTCGCCGAAAAGCTGGAGCAGTGTGTCCGTGCCGGAGACACGGTCTGCAGATGGGGCGGGGACGAATTCCTGACCATCCTGGAATGTCCGTTGTCCGAGGCGTTTCAGAAGTCAAGACAGTTGGCGCATCAGCTTCGCGGGACCTTCCAAGTCGTTGTCAACGGACGCAACACGGAGATCGAGCTGTCCGCCTCCGTAGGCGTGTCGCAATACCAAGAAGGCGAGTCGATGGAAACTACCTTCGAGCGGGCCGATGTCATGCTTTACCAGATGAAGCATGGGGTTTGAAAGCCCGCCCGTCGAGCGGTAAAATAGTCGAGTGTCTTCGTCTCAGCCGTCCTCCGATCCAGTGCAGCAGCGTCTAACGGGGCTCCGAGAAGGCCTGCTTCGCCTGCATAAGATTTTGCTCGATTCCGAGAAGGACCACTACGAGCATGAGATCTGCAAGGTAAGCACCCCCGGCCAGCTTTTGACTTTAGTGATTCACGATCCCTGGTTCGCCTGGCTGCACAAGCTTTCGGAGCTCATCGTTCAGGTTGACGAGACCCAGGAAGCGAAAGAACCTCCCGCCACCTCGGCGGACGCAGATAGATTGGTCGCGCGAACTAAGGCTTTGCTCGTTCCGGCGGAAGATGGAACGGGGTTCGCCAAGCGCTACGATGAGGCCATGCAGCGCGATCCGGACGTGATCATTGCTCACGGGCAGATGGCCCGACTCTTGACAATGCTGGGTCGCAGATCAGATAACCTTTGAGGCGCGCAGCTTTCTCAATTCCAGCAATACGCCCTCGGTACCCATGAGCGCCATTCGCTCGGCCGTCAGATAGCTCAGTGCTGGATTGCGGAAACGGACATTGTAGTCCGCCCTACCGGCTTCATACCCAAACTCGGAAGCGAACTGCTTCAAGAAAGCGTCCGCCTGACTCATGGCCGGGATGGAAAACACAAAATCCGCATCGGATAGATTGTGGATCGAGTCCTCGGGAAGGTACCGCGCCAGGTGCATCTCCCGCGAGGAACCGCCAGGGACCAAATAGCCTGCCGCTACCGGATCCACTTGCGCCACGATCGCGGCAGCCCGGATCCAGTTCACCACCTTGTACTCGCTGCCCAACACCGGCGCAGCATGGGCGCTCGCCTGCGCGATGATCAGGTCGACAGGCAAGCCGCGCTTCATGGTCTCCGCCAAGCCCAGAATGTGATGCGCCGGGGTCTTCGAGTCCACTTTCGCACTGCCGCCAAAGCTTAGCTCGCCGAACTCGGTCCCATCCGCATTCCACTGGAATACGATCGCCTTCGCCCAATCATGCCAAATAGGGGCCGCGATCAGAATATCCCTCCGGAAGTACGGCCCCGGACCGTATACGCTCTCATAAAGCTGGGCGAAATTCAAGCTGCTCAGCAAGTTGAACGACTCGTGAATCGCAAGGCCGCCCGGGTAAGAATGGTGTCCGCCGAAGCTGCTGCCCG
>JANXQZ010000692.1 GCA_025353235.1 Bryobacterales bacterium | reverse complement strand
CTTCAGTTCGTCGATAGTGGGGTCGCCAGAAGTTCCGTACACGTAAATCTGGCGCGACATAAACGCCTGCGCGATCGGACCCTCTGCGCCAGGTCTCTTGCCGGTCACGGTTGACGCATATGCTCCGGCGTACCAACCCTTGGGGCCTTTGCTGAACGACAGTGTCCGCGAAGGCCGAAGGCGAACGCCGTCAATGGAAACCTGCAATGGGTTCGTTTTGAAAAAACGGGGGTGGCCGTCGGGCGAGAGGGTTAACGCGTCTAGATTGGTGGTCTGAATCTCTAGTTGATTCGGTCCAGTAAAGCGGGCGTCGATCCCGGCGAGGGTTCCTGGCGTGAGCGCATCGAATCGGACCCAATAAGCTGACCGGAACTGGTAAGCGTCCGAGACGAAGCGAACCCGATCTGGAAAGAGATTGCGATGAAAGCGATCGAACCACTGAAAGATTGAGGCATTCTTGTAAGCGGGATCCCAGCAATTATGCCGTACGCCAGGGAACTCCGTATATTCAACCGGTGCTCCGGCTTCGAGAAGATCGTGCTGCCAACGACGGGTTTGATCGGCGGGCGTGAGCGGATCCAGAGAGCCGTGAAACAGATGAATCGGTAAATTGAGCGCATTGGGCGCTAGTGCGCGCGCCTCTTCGGGAGTGGACTGACACAGTGGAGCGACAGCCGCCCAAACATCGGGACGCGTCAGTCCCAGCCACAGCGCACCTCCACCGCCCATGGCAATCCCAGTCAGATAGACTCGGTCCGGATCCACTGAGTAACGGGCTTTCACATCCGCCAGAACGCTATAGACCTCATGCTCAGCAAGGCCTTGGTAGCCCATGGTTCCGCGCGCCCACGGACTCGCCACAATGTAGTTGAGCTCCGGCAAGCGGGGGAAGTAGCGGGCCGCCTCCACCTCTGTCTCGCCGGGCAGATTGCCCTTGCCAAAGAGCCGACGCAGGTTCAACCGATGATTGGAATTTTCAGCGTGAAGGCTGATGACCAGCGGATACTTCTTTGCTGCGTCGTAGCCTGTGGGCAAGTACAGGGCGTAGGGCTGGTCTGTATCGTCGATGTTTGAGAAGAACGTTGTGACTTGCGGGCCTGGCCTATAGCTCTGCGCGAACATCACCGATGCGCAGCCAAGTGCCAGCAGAAGTTTCTTCAGCGACACTCTTTAAGAACTCCGGGCAGCCAATCTTTAAACCACGCGCCGAAGGCTTCCAGTTCACGTTGGCCTTGCGGCCCGAGAGGGGTTGCCAGAGCGCCCGTATTCATCTTGCGCTGCTTGAGGGCGGTCTTGATGCCGGCCGGCGCTGGAAATGGTTTGATGTTTTCGTTGAACTCGTGCAGGCGCGAATCCAACCTCGCGATCAGATCCTGTTCGCCGGCCATGATCGCGCGATCCAGCCTCACAACCAATTCCGGAATCGCGCAAGCCACATCCGAGATCGCTCCGTCCGCGCCAGCCTTCCGCAGGCGAGAATACTTGCTTCCATCTCCGGCATAGATTTGAAATTTGCCCCCGGCGCGGCGTTCCAGCAGTGCGCTGGTGTAGTCCGCGTCTCCGCTCGAGTCTTTGATCCCGGCAAAAACGCCGCTAGTGAGCAGATCAGAAGCGGTCTCAACAGAAAGCTGGCTGCAAATTGGCGGCGGGTTGTAGAGATAGACGGGCACTTCTTTCGCTAGCTCCTCGCCAACCTGCATGCAAAAAGCTCGGACAGTCTCTTGGCTGTAGCTGAAATAATAAGGCGGCATCAGCAGCAACG
>JANXQZ010000635.1 GCA_025353235.1 Bryobacterales bacterium | reverse complement strand
TGGACAAAGACACCGTTGTACTCCGAACTCCCGCCGCTCTCGAAGAGCGTAATTCGCCCGAAATTAGGGTTGGGCCGCAAGGGCGAGGTCGTACCGGGGTGACGGAAGAACGACACGCTTCCGCCTCCCGCAATCGTGCCTTGCGTCAGAACCGACGGGAACAGATTGATGTCGCGGCTGCGCGTGAGGTGCGTCCCGTGCACTCCGAGATACCCGACCGTCACGGAATAATCGCGGCCCAGAGCGGTCTCCGCCTGCAAGCTATACTGCTGGGTTGTCTGCGTCTTGAAATGAGAGTCAGTCACGTCGATATCCGGGCTTAATGCGATAGTCGGCTTGGTATTGATGATGTTGGGATAAGTGGGGAAGAGCGCGGTTGCAGGCGCGAAGGCATAAGTCAAGACGTCGATGCCGTTCTGAAGAATTGCCGTGCTCAGCAACAGTCCGGGCGTCCGGGCATAGTAGATGCCGTACCCTCCTCGAATCACGGTTCGCTCGCCCTGAAAAGGCTTGAATGCAAATCCGAGACGCGGGCCGATGTTAGCGGCATCCGTTGGGATCTTGTCGGTGCGCAAATGCAAGGCGGCTAGACCCGCATCGGCATTTTTGGTAGTTGGCTGGTTGTAATCGAAGAAGTCGTACCGCAAGCCCAGGTTCAGCGTCAGGCGATTGTTCACGCGCCAGCTATCCTGAGCGAAGAAAGCGTACTCGCTTATGTTCGGATGGCTCAGCGGCGGATTCGTGCCAGATGCTGAAAACGCCTGCTGGTAGCGGCTGGGCGTGCGCGCGAGATAAGCATCGTAATTCGGGAACGTGTATGAGCCGGCAAACAGACCGGGGAAAAAGTTATCGATCTTTTCAAAATTCAGATCCACGCCGAACTTCAGGTTATGCCTGCCCTTAGACCATGACAGGGTATTCACAGGCTGGTACGTGTAGGCGTCGGTGAAACGCGGACTGAAGTTGTTCTTGCCGAATGTGATGCCGTTGGTGATAATCACCTCGGGACCGGTGGCATTGGCCTGTCCGGGTTCGTTGTCACGAACGTAATTGAATCGCGTCTCCCACACCAAATTGGTGCCGAACACTTTTGTGTACACAGCAGCCACATTGTCCGTAGTCACTTTGTTGTCGCCGGTGTGCTCGCGGGCGCTGCTGAGCCCGTTGCTCTCGAAGTTGGTGCCCGTATAGCGGCTGCCGTTATAACGGGCGCTGAAGTGGTCGGACTGGCCGATGTTCCAATCCACCTTGCCCAGATATACGTAATTGTTCAGGCCCACCTGGTAGGGAACCAGATACTGCTGGAGAGCCGTGAGCGCGGCACCGGTGGGAGCGATATTTGGAACGATGGCCTGAGTCTGCGTATTGCGCTGGCCGTCGTAGTTGGCGAAGAAGAAGACCTTATCCTTGATCACCGGGCCGCCAACACTGCCGCCATATTGATTAAAGTGATACGGCTGCTTGCGGATGCCGGCACGGTTGTTAGTGAACGTGTTCGCGTTCATGCCTTTGTCGCGGAAAAACTCGAAAGCCGATCCGTGAAACTGATTTGTTCCTGACTTGGTAACGGCATTGATCGCGCCCCCGCCCGCCCGTCCAATCTCGGCCGGATATTCGCTCGCGCTTACCTGAAACTCCTGGATAGCATCCTGGCTGAACGCGTAAGGGCGGAAGCCGGTTCGTCCCGTGGCTTGACCATAGAACAGATTGTTGCTGTCTGCGCCATCCACCAACAAAGTGTTTTCCGGACCGCGCTGTCCCGCAAACGACAGATCGCCGCCCCGCGTAGGATCGCGAACCACACCGGGCGTCAAAGTCGTAAAGTCTATGAAGTTGCGCCCATTTACGGGCAGATCTGCGACCGCTTTCTCGGTCACCACCGTGCTGCTCTGAGAGCGAGTGGACTCCACTACCGGGGCGTCGGCCGTGACAGTTACGGTCTCCTGTGCGCCGCCCACTTCGAGCGCCAGGTCCACCGTTGCCACCGCCCCCACCTCTAAGCTGATTCCCGTGCGCCTGGCGGTTTTGAATCCCTGGCTTTCCACCGAGAGGTCATAAGAAGCCACCGGCAGGCGTGCGAAGTTGTATAGGCCCGAGTCCGAGGTCTGAGTGGTCCTGGTGAAATGCGTGGAAGGGCTGGTTAACGTGACTTTTGCGTTTGGGACCACTGCGCCGCTGGCATCGGCCACCGTTCCGTTCAGTGTCGCGCCTCCAATTTCCGACTGCGCGAGGACCGAGGCCGCAGTCCCGCACAATACTAGTAAAGCTCGAAAGACCGCTGTTTGCATACCCTTCAGTTTAGCTTGCCTCTGTAAAACTTCCATTACGATCCCGTCACAGTCTTATCGGGAATTTTGTCCGAAAACTATATCGCGATTTCGAACCTGCACCGATAAGAAAAGCAGGATGCTTACTCTTCTGCCGCCCGCAAGAGAAAATACGAGGATTTTTCGAGAGAAAGCTCTGAAGAGCCTGGACCGGCTACCGCCGTTAGCGCCGGCCGTTGGACGCCTGCTCTCGAAGCTCGCATTTCGAGGCGTGGATTACCGCGAGCTCGCCTCCTTCGTGGAAAAAGATGCATTGCTTTGCGCCCACATCTTGAGAACGGTAAACTCTGCAGCATTTGCCAGATCGCGAACGATTACGTCGGTCTCCCAGGCCATGTCCTTGCTTGGAATCAATGCGCTGCGACGCATTGCGGTAGGCTTCACCGTTTCAAACCTATTCTCGAGAGTAAAGGCTGCGCCGAGCTGGTCGCGCATGCGCTTTAACTTGCACTCGGGTGCCACCGGCATCCTGACGGAAGCCTTGGTGGAGAGCATGCCAGTTGAAAACAAAGACGGAGCATTTGTCGCGGGCATGCTGCATGACCTTGGCCGCCTGCTGATCGCCGTGGGTCTGCACGAGCATTATGAGACGATCACGACCATGCATGAGCTGAGCGGACGTCCCGTGTTTGAATGCGAGCGCGACATTATCTACGTGGACCACGCGGAACTGTCCAGCATTGCTTTAACCAAGTGGGGCATCCCGGAAAACATCTGTACCGCGGTCGCATACCACCACGACCCAGAATCGACTGATGCTCCGTGGCTTGCGATGGTGGTTCATCGAGCAGACCGGTTTGTGAATCACTTGGGAATTGCGATTCTGCCGGCTGGCGTAGTTGCCGGCGATCCTCCCTCCATGGACATTCCGGGATACGCCTATGATCAGGCCGCAGTGCTGCAGAAATTCGAGCGGGAGTGGAAAGAGCTGGCGGAGTTCTTCCAATAGAGCGAAAAAACCTTGCTAAACCGCAATAATTTCGTCGCCCCCTGCCCGGCTCGCATGCATTCGAATTGTCAGCATGTAAACGACAATCGCCACATTCGACGCAAGGATGATTGCTCGCACGGGGGTAGCCTTTTCCGCAAGCTCATAAAACTCCCACGGCAGATACAGACAGCCCGAGAGCAGCGCAAACCACTCCGCCCACACCCGGCGGTGCCAAAGCCCATAAGCCTCCACAAAGCGTACGGTAGCGTATGCCAGCCCGCCAGCTGCGATAGCCCAGAGTTTCGCGTCAGTCAGTTTGTAGGCAGCGCTGATAATTGCCTGCGACATGTGCTTTTCAGGATTCAGGTGCAGAACGCGGACCAAGTGCTCGGCCACCTCTCCAGCATCCTTATGAATAAGGGTGAGAAGCCCGAGTTCGAGCAACAACACGACGCTCCCCTTAAATGCTTCGAATAGCGCGACGGCCCGCAATCCTGCGGACTTCGAGTGTGTGTCTATGGCTTGGGGTGCCGGGCGGTGTTTTCGATGCTTATATCGCGCCATGATCGCCCAGTATCTCATCTCGCGAAGTTCTCGCCCCAACCCCCGGTGGCAGCTTTTTCATATGCATTAAGTGAGGGCGACTGCAGGAACTCCTGCTTCGCTAGGCGCCGGCGCCGGATCTTCCGAAGGATGCTCGTCAATCATCGCAGGCAAGCGCTCCTGCAGTAACAGCTCGGTGGCAAGAACCATCGGTTCGGAGTGAAAACGGCGCGGCATCGGATTACTCAGCAAAGCATTCGCCAGCGCCGTGAAAGCCATGCCTTGATGGTGGGCCATAAAGGACCGCACTACTACAGGCTTGCGTCCCATGAAATCGATCGAATCGAAAAAGCCGTAATCGCCGAGCCACTCGCGTTCGGCCATCGCCCGCAAATTAGCCAGTGAACGCCGCCGGTCAATGGGTAGCGCCAACAGAGTCGCATAGGGGGCAATTACCAGATCGCGCCGGTGCAGTTGCTGCAACGCCATCACCGGAATGCCGAATGCGCGATATTGATAATTCTGAGCTTCGTCGCGCCCGCTGTGCGCCGCCTCCGAGACACCCCAAGGGACTCGCATCGCCCGGCAATACAACTGCTGAATCCTGACCGCGCCAATCTGACTCTCTGCTAGCAAGCTCTCTTCGAAGGTGCGCAGAAACAGCGGCGGCATAAGGTATTCGAACATCGTGCCGCTCCACGACAGCAACGTTCGGCAGCCTCGATAGGTGGTCAGCTTGCGGCCGAGGCGGAACCAAGCTTCGCGCGGGAAATCCCCTTTCGCCACTGCTAGAAACACGGCGGTCCGAGCCTCGGACGCTAGCAAGTCGTAACGCGAGTCGTCCAGCTGGCCCGTTTCCACGTCATAGCCGATGCGCATGAGCATCCGATCCCGATCAAGCAGGAATCCAAAATCCATTTCGCGGAACATGCGATCGGCGAACGAAGCCATCCGCTCGAAGTCGGAGATGAGAGCGGTTGCACTCCGGCGTGCCGGATCGAGTGCGGCTTGCAGATCTTCCAGAGCCTTCCTGGATGCTGGCACCAGCGAGTCCGAAGCGAGCAGCAAGCCGGCTTCACGATCTACCGAGTCGTATTGGCCAGGCAGTTCCGACAGCTTGCCAACCCGGCTCATCTCTTGCATGAGCGTTTTCATGCGAGGATCCGACGCGAGCACTCGCAACTCATGCTCGAGGGGTCCCGTCAGCCAGGGCGCGAGTTCGCCAAGGGCGCCGAGCATAGCATCCACGCGCCCCGTCAGCGCTTGCATCCAGTAGCGCGTTCGGTCCAGCGACTCGCGATTGCGCGAACTCCAGTGATCGCATAACCACTGGATGTTCTCCGACAACTGGACTGACCTCTTTTGAACCTCGCCGAGCAGGCCTCTCCAGTAATAAAGTCCGGCCGACTGGCACTCCACTTGTTTGCTGAGGGCATCGACATGCCGCATGATCGGCGCGGTCCGGGCCTCAGCCGGGATGGAGAGCCGGAGCAGTTCGATGTGGTCCCTGAGACCGCTAAACAACTGCGGCGAGAGCACGGGATTCAAGCAACTTTCCGCACAACTTTGCTTCAAAGTGACCAGGGCGGCCGCGAAATTCCCGCTGTCGACGGCGGAAACGTACCGTGGCGCCAGGGGCTGAAGCGTGCCAGTGTCATACCAGTTGAATAGATGGCCTCGGCCGCGTTCGAGCCGCGCCAGTGTAGTTAGAGTCCTCTCCAATCGTGCGGACAGTTCGAACTGGGTCAAATATCCGAAGTCGGCGGCGGCGATATTGGCAACCAGTTGCAGGCCCATGTTTGTGGGCGAAGATCGCCGAGCGACGGCCCAAGGGACTTCCTGAACATTATCCGGAACCAGCCAGTTGTCCTGCTCGCCGCCAAAGTCCACAAAATAGCGCCAAGTCTTCAGTGCGATGTCTCGCAGGAATCTCACGTCGCGCCGATCCTCTCGACCTTGATCTGAGCGCGTGCGGCTGCTGATAAACTCGGCCGCTAGCGGCGAGATCGCCCACAGAATCATCACTGCTATCGGAAGCAGTTCGGTTGCAGTTTCCGCGCGCGCGGCGAAGAGAGAGAGCACGGTGGCCAGGATGGGGCAGGCGATCAGGTAGATGGAAGCCAGACTCAACGTCGACGCGCTGCCCGATTCCGCTTGCGCGGCGCTCTCCCATTCGAGAAGCTTGCGATGGGTTACAAGGTGGCGGATCATCGTGCGAACGATGGCATCCAGCATCAGCAAAGCCTGATGCAATAGAAACGCGAGTTGAACCAGCGCCTCGACAATGCCTCTCACCAGTTGCGAAACCGTTTCCCGCAGGAACACGCGCCAGAATCGAAGGGGAGGGAACCGGGACAGGCTAAAAACAGTTTGCGCAAATGCCGGAAACACGAGTGTTAATAGGACGGCGGCGGTGCACCTCAGCGGATGCTCGCCAAACAGGCTGGCAACGCAGAAGGCAACCAGCGAGATTTCGTACAAGCTACGCCGGAGGTTATCGAAAATCTTCCAGCGGGACAACAGGCTCAAAGGATTCGAGTGCCAGCGCCACTCCGCGTCGGGTACCCGGGGCAGGAGCCAGGGGGAAATCTGCCAATCGCCGCGCACCCAGCGATGCTTGCGTTTCGAGAACGCCTCGTAGGTGGCCGGAAAATCGTCGATTACTTCAATATCGGAAATGAGGCCGACGCGGGCATGTTCGCCTTCGATCAAATCGTGGCTAAGCAGCGTGTTGTCGGGGAAACGTTCGCGCGTGGCCTGGGCGAAGGCATTCAGATCGTAGATCCCCTTGCCCATGTACGACGCCTGGCCGAACAGATCCTGGTAGACGTCGGAAACGGCCTTGGTGTAGGGGTCGAGTCCGGTCTGGCCGCTGTAGAGATTCGCGAGCCGCGACCGCCGCGCCGATTCCATGCTGATGCTGACGCGCGGCTGCAGAATGGCGTAGCCCTGACGCACTACGTTCGATTCATCCAGCACCGGCCGATTCAGCGGATGAGCCATGGCTGCCACCAGCTCGCGGGCGGTGTCGCGGGGAAGCTGCGTGTCCGTATCGAGAGTAATAATGTAGCGAATGCCGTCAACCTGAGTTAGGTCGCCCACCTTACGGTCGAAGGTGTCCTGTCGGCCTAAGAGGTAATCGTTGAAGTCGTCGAGCTTGCCGCGCTTGCGTTCTCGACCCATCCATACGCCTTCCGAAGGATTCCAATGGCGCTCGCGGTGGAACAAGAAAAAGGGGCCGCGGCCCTGTGCGCCATAGCGAGTATTCAGCGCGCGGATGCCTTGTGCGCAGACGTCAATGAGATCGTCACTTTCGGTGCGCTGCGTTGCTGCGTCGGAGAAATCGGTGAGAAGTGCGAAGAAGAGATTTGGATCACGGTTGGCGAGGTAGTGAATTTCAATGCGCTCCAGCAATTTTTCAACGCCCACTCGGGAGAGAATGAGGGTCGGCACCACGATAAAGGAATGGCAGTCGTCAGGCAAGCCTTTGGAAAAGTCCATGCGAGGCAGGCGGCTGGGAGCCACGAACCGATTGGCGAGCGAGTTCACAACAGCGAGCGCAATCTGGCTGAAAGGAATCGCGAGAGTCGCCAAGAGCCAAGCGGAAATGGGGGCGAGAACTGAATGGGCAAGATACAGGAGCAGCCCGGTGATGAGGAGGACCCCGCCGAAATAGAACAGATGTGGGTAGCGCACCCGGCGCTGCAAGTAGTGGCCGATGTGCCGATCCTCCTCGCGAGCCTTGGCGAGCAGCGACTCCGCCGTGCGTACTTCTTTCTCCGCCTGCTTTTCCGGCTGGTTGCCCTTCCCGGACAGCCTTTCCACTTGCCCTCGATACCCGTCGCGCGTCTCGAAATCCATGCGGGCATACGCGCCTGCTGGATCGTTCGAAAGTATCGCGTTTACCACCGATAAGGATTCGATGAACTCGTTCCAGCGAAGCTGATCCAAAGTCCGCAGGCTTTGGATAGCGGCTTGATCTTCGGTGCTTGAAGACGAGATTCTTGCGAGTAGAGCCTTTTTCAGAACCGGCCGGATTGCCCACAACTCGGCCAGGGAGAACACCGCTACGCTCTGGCGCTCCTTGAAGAATTGGCTCAGGTTCGCCCGATTCAGCTCGCCTGCATAGCGATCCACGGCCTCCACGGCTAATCTGTAAATGCGGGGATCCTCCTCACCGCCGCCCAACTTTTTCCAGAACTTTGGAGACAGCGCCTCGCGCAACTCGCGAGCTTCCATCTGCAAGAATCTGTCGTTCGATACCATGCGCTACCTATAGTTTGCGGCTTGCAACTCGAACATTTCAGCATAGCGGCCGCCGCGTGCGACTAATTGATCGTGCGTCCCCTGCTCCCGAATTGTGCCATCCTCCAGAACTACAATGCGATCCGTCATCCGTACTGTCGAAAAGCGATGGGAGATCATGACGGCCATCCGATCGCTGGTGAGTTCGGCGAACCGCCGGAACACTTCGTACTCGGCCATGGCGTCCAGAGCCGCCGTAGGTTCATCCAGGATTAATACCTGAGCATCTCGCATGTAGGCGCGCGCCAGCGCAAATTTCTGCCATTCTCCCCCGGAGAGGTCCAGCCCTCCTTCGAACCTGCGACCCAGCATCTGCTCGAGACCATCCGGGAATCGATCGATCAGCTCAATTGCCTTGCTCTTTTCAGCGGCTGCGCGCAACTGGGGCTCGTTCTTCAACTGGTCAATCCGACCAACGCCAATGTTCTCGCGAGCCGTCATATCGTAGCGCATGAAGTCTTGAAAGATGACCCCGATCTCTCTTTGAAGATCTTCGAGCTTGTAGTCGCGCAAGTCCACTCCATCCAGCAAAATTCGACCGGAAGTGGGCTCATACAGCCGCGCCATGAGCTTGACGAATGTGGTTTTTCCTTGACCGTTCGCTCCCACAAGAGCAATGCGCTCGCCTTGGTTCAGACGAAAGTTGACGTTGTTTAAGATGATGCGCTTCGTTCCGGGATACTCGAAGCAGACCTTGCGAAATTCGAAGCCCTCGCGGATGGGGCGAGGAGCGGGAAGAGCGTTGGGCTTGGAGCGAATTTTCGGCTTGACTGCGAAGAACGTGAGCAGATCGGTGAGGAACAGAGCTTGGTCGGCGATGCCGGTGAAAGTGGAAAAGATTTGCTGGAGCTGGCTGCTGCAGCCCATCAGCGCACCGGCTAGGAAGGTAAGATCGCCGACCGAGAGATGACCGGATAGCGTCCGAAAAACAAGGTAGGCGTAGGCACCGTAGTATCCGGCCGAACTGACCAGCGCAAGCAGCGCGCCCACCCACAAGCGCTTCTTCTGCAAGCGGCGATTGCGAGTGATAAGTTCTCCTTGAATGCTGTCGAAGCGCTGACGCAAGTACTCGCCCAGGCCGAAGACTTTCACTTCCTTCGCGCTCTCCTTGCTTGTCCCGAGCACGCGCAGATAGTCGAGTTCGCGTCTGAGTGGAGTTAGGCTGTACGCCAACGTGTAGCCTAGAAACGCGAAGTGACTCTCGCCTAGGAACGCCGGGACGACTGTAACTAACAGCAGCAGAAAAATGACGGGGGAGAAAATGATAACGCCAACGGCAAGCGAGATCAGAGTGATCACCTGCTGCATGAGTTGTCCGAGCGCACTGAGGAGACCCACGCGATCAGTAGCTTGCACCCTTGCTCGCTCCAGCTTGTCGTAGAACACGGGGTCCTCGAAGGATGCGAGGTCGAGCTTGGCGGCGTGCCGCATGATCCTGAGGCTCACCTCGCGGGTGAACTGGTCTGCGATGCGGGCGTTGGCATAGTCGGACGCGCGGTTTAGAATGCTGGCAATTCCCGTGAGGGCGAACTCCGCACCGAGCAGGAGCCAGATCTGTTGTGGGAAGGCGCCGCCGTTTTTTAGGGTGCCGACCACGGTGTCGATGATCATCTTGCCGACCCATAGTGCTCCGACCGGAACCAGGGCAATCAGGACGCGGCAAGCCAGGGCCGTGCCGGTGAGGGCAGGACTCGACTGCCACACGAGCTTGAGCACGGGAGGAATATTTTTCAGGGCAGCGAGGCGTTCCCTCCACCCTTTCTTTTCAGTCTCGGCTGTTTCGCTCATTAAGTGGTTGATTCCAAGATGTTGGATGCTCGACCGCGATGATGGAGGAAATGAGACGCACTTTGGGGGCCGATCCGAGTGGGAAGTCCGGCATTACGATGGCGGACCGTCGCGATCATCCAGAAAATTCGTCGAGGGATAGATCAGCTCAACCGAGGTGAGGGAATCCCTGAAGACGAGTTGGACGGATACTTGGCCCACCTGAAAGCACAGATGGAATGAGGCGTCGTTATATCTTTGCACCAGAGGCCGCGCTCGAGCCTTGAGATGGCAGATCGCGTGAAGTCCGTCATCCGCGAGAAGGTCGCTTTTCTTGAAATTGTTGCCATTCTCCACGGCCACTGCGACGTGGAAGGGGTCACTGAAACTCTACGCTGCGCCGTTGAGCGGGGGGAATTCGGTAAACTAGACACGTTATGGTGAATCTGAGCCGATCCGCGTGGAGGTGGAGCGGGAGGAAGATGGTAGAATCCTAGCCTCTGTACCCGACCTTCCTGGTGTGATGGCCTACGGTACGTCGAAGAAGATGCGGTCCGAAAGGTGAAGTCCATAGCTTTACAGGTACTCGCCGACATGATCGAGAGTGGCGAGGACGTTCCTGAACCGCTTCGGGTTCTGTTCGCGGCGTGAGCGTCTGGCGAG
>JANXQZ010000634.1 GCA_025353235.1 Bryobacterales bacterium | reverse complement strand
TCTTCTTCGCCTGCTCCGGCAGTGAAGGTGTCGAATCCGCCATCAAGTTTGCGCGCAAGCACACGGGCCGCAATGGGCTGTTGTATGCAGAAGGCGCGTTTCACGGGCTCACCTGCGGAGCGCTCTCCTTGATGGGCGACGGCTTCTGGAAAGATAAGTTCGGGCCCATGCTGTCGGATACGGCAGGCGTCCCTTTCGGCGATCTCGAAGCGCTGAAGCAGAAGCTCGCTACCGGACGTTACGCCGCCTTCTTCGTGGAACCCGTGCAATCCGAAGCTGGCATTCGAGTGCCGGACCGCAACTATCTCGCCGAAGCCGCACAGCTCTGCCGTCGGCATGGCGCGCTGTTTGTGTTGGATGAAGTGCAGACCGGGATGTTCCGTACAGGGACGTTTCTCGCGGCGCACCAATTTAACGTTCAGCCGGATATCGTGATCCTTGCCAAGGCGCTGAGCGGGGGACTCGTGCCTGTCAGCGCCGTGCTGATGACCGAGGCAGTCTACAATTCCGTATACGATTCACTGAAGCGGTCCATTGTCCACACGTCAACGTTCAGCGAGAATGCAATCGCAATGCGAACCGGCCTCGCAACTCTCGAGGTTCTCGAAAGTGAGCAGCTCGGCGAACGCGCGCTTCGCATGGGCGACGAACTTCGCGGCCGCCTCCGTGCAGCGCTCAGCGGCTACGAGATGGTCAAAGACGTTCGCGGATTAGGGATGCTCTCCGGTGTCGAATTCCGAACTCCGTCGAGCCTCAAACTTCGGCTGCCCTTTGAAGGCTTCCATGCGATTCACGCGGGCATGTTCGGGCAGGTCATGGTCATGCGCATGTTCCGCGATTGGAGCATTCTCACCCAGATCTGCGGCAACAATTTTATGGTGCTGAAGGTGGCCCCTCCGCTGGTGGTTACAGAAGAGCAGCTCGATCGTTTCGTCGAGGCGATCATCGCCGTCGTCGATCTCATGCACACATCGACATCGTTCTGGACCGAAGCGCTTGGACTCGCCCGGCGGGCGGTAAACGTTTAGAGATGGGTTGGGCCGTCTTGACCCTGTTGCTCGTAGCCTCAGTCGCGGGGGCCACCCCTCTCGAGCAAGCCTATCGCTCGATGTATAACCTCGATTTCGCGGCGGCCCACCAAATCTTGCGGCAATATGAGTCCGCGCAGTCGGCTGACCCCATGGGTCCCGTCTCGGATGCAGCGGCCTACCTGTTCGCGGAATTCGATCGCCTGAATATTCTTCAGTCGGAGTTCTTCGCGGAAGACCAAAACTTCTTCCAGCGTCAGCGCAGCCTGCTCCCCGACCCCGCTGCGAAACGGGATTTTGAAGCTGCCCTCACCCGCGTCGATCAAGTTGCGTCCGAAGCGCTGCGCCGGAACCCGGACGACGAGAATGCGCTGCTCGCGACGCTGCTTCGCACGGGCCTGCACGCGGACTATCTCGCGTTTATCGAGAAGCGGAACATGGCGGCTTTATCCGAAGTGAAGCAGAGTCGCGCCTTGGCTGAATCGCTCATCGCAAAACATCCTAAGTGCTACGACGCTTATCTCGCGATCGGGGTCGAAAACTACATGCTCAGCCTCAAGCCCTTGCCGGTTCGCTGGATTTTGCGGCTCGGCGGGGCGCAAACGGATCGTCAGGCGGGCATCGAACGGCTGCGCATCACTGCCGGGAAGGGCCACTATCTGCTTCCCTACGCGCGTCTTCTGCTGGCGGTGGCGGCCGTGCGCGACAAGGATGTCGCTACAGCCCGGCGCTCGCTCACATGGCTGGCGACAGAGTTTCCCAAGAACCGACTCTATCGAGAAGAACTGGCCAAGCTCAAATAAAAGGACTGAGATGAAAATCGTCAGCGCGGCCACCGCGTTTCCAGACAATTACTACTCGCAGGAAGTGCTGCTGGCTGCTTTACAGATGTATTGGAACGGCAAGCTGGAGAACCCGCAACTGCTCAGCCGATTGCATGCGCGCACCGGAGTGGAAGGGCGCTACCTCGCTCTCCCGCTGCTCGAGTATTACAACCTGAATTCCTGGGGCGACAACAATCGCGCTTGGTTTCGCGCGGCGGAAGAATTGGGGAGCAAAGCGTTGTGCCGCGCGGCCTGCTCCATCGGGTTGGACCGAGAGCGAATCGGCGCGTTGCTGTTCATGTCGATCACCGGCGTTTCCAGTCCCTCCATTGATGCCCGCCTCATCAATCGACTCGGCCTATCCCCCCAGATTCGCCGCGTGCCCGTGTTTGGCCTGGGCTGTGTAGGAGGTGCAGCGGGAATCGCGCGCGCTGCTGATTACGTGCGCGCCTATCCGGACCAAGTCGCAGCGCTGGTCAGCGTCGAAACCTGCTCGCTTACCCTGCAGCGCGACGATCTCTCCGTAGCGAACCTGATCTCCTCGGGCTTGTTTGGCGACGGTGCTGCTTCCGTTCTTGTGGCCGGTTCGGCCATTGATCTTCCTGGTCCGGAGATCGTTGCAACCAGGTCCACGTTTTATCCCGGCACGGAAGACGTGATGGGTTGGGACATTACTGAGAAGGGTTTCCGCATCGTGCTCTCGCCACGCGTTCCCGACGTGATCCGAGAAAACCTGGGCCGCGATGTCGACGCGTTACTCGCCGAAAATGATCTCCAACGATCCGACATTGGCACCTGGATTATGCACACAGGCGGCCCGAAAATCCTGGAAGCGACTCAAGACGCGCTTGGTCTCGTTCACGGCGAACTAGAAGCGTCTTGGGAGAGTTTGCGCAAGGTGGGGAATCTTTCTTCGGCTTCGGTGCTTGTTGTTCTTGAGGAGTTCATGACACGCCGTCGCCCCGAACTGGGCTCGTGGAGCGTTCTGGGCGCGATGGGTCCGGGCTTCTGCTCGGAGTTAGTTCTGCTGCGGTGGTAACTCATGTTTGACACGGATGTTTTCGTTCTGGGCGGAGGGCCTGCCGGGCTCGCCGCCGCCATTGCCGCACGCCAACGCGGATTCCACGTTACGCTCGCTGATGCGGGTCAGCCTCCCATCGATAAAGCCTGCGGCGAGGGTCTAATGCCGGATTCGCTCCACGCCGCTGCGCAACTGGGCATCGAGATTCCCAGCGGCGTAGGATTCCCCTTTCGCGGTATTCGATTTGCCGACTCTACGCAGAGCGTAGCCGCCGCTTTTCCGCTCGGCGCTGGACGCGGAATTCGCCGCACGGTGCTCCATGCCTTGCTCGTGGAAGCTGCTGCGAACGTAGGGGTGCGCATGCTCTGGGGCGTTTCGGTTACGGGCATTGAGGCCCATGCAGTCCGCATGCAACGCAGCTCCATGAGCGCTCGTTGGATCGTTGGCGCGGACGGCGGCCAATCGCTGGTCCGCCGCTGGGCCGGTCTGTCGGAAGTCCGGCACCAATCCCGGCGCTTTGGCTTCAGCAGCCACTACCTGATCGCGCCCTGGTCGGATTACATGGAGATTCACTGGGGCGATGGCTGCCAATTTTACATCACGCCGATTGCTCCCGATGAAATCTGCCTCGTGTTGATGTCGCGCGATCCGCGCTTAAGAATCGCCGACGCTCTGCCGCGCTTCCCGGCACTCTACGACCGCTTGCAAGGCATCCGCGCTTCGACACCGGAACGGGGTGCCTTCGCCGGCACACGCCGCTGGAAGCGGATCACGCGCGGGCACATCGCGCTTGTCGGAGATGCCTCCGGAACGGTCGACGCCATTACTGGCGAGGGTCTGTGCCTTGCGCTGCAACAATCGATAGCCTTGGCGACGGCCCTTAAAGCGGGCGACCTCAGCCGCTACGAGATCGAACATGCCAAACTCGCCCGCCGTCCCGTGTTGATGGGCGCATTCATGCTGACCTTGGATCGTTCAGCCTGGCTGCGCCGCAGAGCACTTGGTGCCCTTTCCACGCGACCGGAGCTGTTCGCCAATCTTCTAGCGGCGCACGTTGGACAGTTGAACCTCACGCAATTCGCGGCGACAGCCGCTACCCTCGGTTGGGAGATCGCTACCGCATGAAACTGATTACCATCCTCGCTCTCATCGCAATGCCTGCCTTCGCGGAGCGGATCGACCTGGAACTCGATCCTGCCACCACCAAAGTGAACTGGACCTTGGGCGACGTGCTCCACACCGTCCACGGCACTTTCAAGCTGAAACAGGGCGACCATCTCTGGTTCGATGACAGTACCGGGAAAGCAGGCGGTTTGCTGGTAGTCGACGCTATGACAGGAGAGAGCGGAAGCAGCGCTCGCGATAGCCGCATGCGCAAGAACGTTCTCGAGAGCACCCGCTACCCCGAGATCACATTTGTGCCTGACCGCGTCGACGGCAAGGTCGCGCGAGTCGGCGATTCCGAAGTCCAACTACACGGAACCTTCACGATCCACGGCGGAACGCACGAAGTGCTGATGAAGGTGAAGAGCCACATCGAACAGCAGAAGCTGACCGCAACTATCTCGTTCACCGTCCCCTACGTGCAATGGGGCATGAAGGATCCCAGCAACT
>JANXQZ010000627.1 GCA_025353235.1 Bryobacterales bacterium | reverse complement strand
GACTGGCAGTCCGCACCGGTCGAATAATTCTTGATCTTTGTGGTACCCTCCGCTATTGCGGCCAGCATGCCATAGCGGTGCGAGATCGATTTGTCGCCGGGTAGAGTGATGGCGCCACTCACGCATTTTGCGGGAGAAATTTGCTGAAACATTCAAATAGAGTTAGTGTAGCTGAAAGGGATATCGTTACAGGAAAATCCTTAGGAGGGCATTTATGATAAATCGGCGGGAATTGTTCGGAGCGGGCGCGGCGTTGGCTGCGGGGCAGTTGGCGAGAGCACAGGCTCCCAAGGAGCTGGTGATCTCCAGCGCCAATGGTTTGGCTGCTTGCAAGAAAGCGATGGAGATGGTTAAAGCAGGGGCCGATACGCTGGATGCCGTCGTTGCCGGGGTGAACATCGTCGAGCTCGACCCTCACGATAATTCGGTCGGCTATGGCGGTCTGCCAAACGAAGAAGGCGTGGTTGAACTGGACGCGAGCGTGATGCACGGACCCACGCGCCGCTGCGGATCGGTGGCATCCATCCGCAGCATCAAGACTCCCTCGAACATCGCCAAACTGGTGATGGAGCAGACGGATCACATCATGCTGGTGGGCGATAACGCGTTGCGCTTCGCCAAGGCGATGGGCTACAAGGAAGAGGACCTGCTCACCGAAGAGTCGCGCCTGGCCTGGATGACTTGGAAGCTTTCGCTCCGGGATAAGAGCGGGCATAACAACTGGGGACCCGGGGTGGACGCGCCTCCCAAGAGGCGCACCTCCGAACTCAAGCAGTTGTTCCCGCATGCCGATGACAAGCTGCTCGCTTGGGCCATGGAAATGGCGATGCATCCGCCTACGGGGACGATTAACTGCTTGGCGCTGAACGCGAAAGGCGAGATGTCAGGCACCACGACCACCAGCGGCTTGGCGTGGAAAATTCCTGGCCGGGTGGGCGATTCGCCTATCATCGGCGCGGGACTATATGTGGATCAAGATTATGGCGGCGCTGGATCCACGGGTCGGGGCGAGGAAAATATTCGGATCTGCGGGGCGCACACCATTGTCGAGAACATGCGGCATGGCATGACTCCCAAGGAAGCCTGCTTAGATGCGTTGAAGCGCATCTCGCGAAATTTCGATAACGACAAGACCCGCCTCGGTCAGTTCGATATCAACTTCTACGCGCTTCGAAAGGATGGTTTGTATGCGGGCGCATCGTTATGGAAGGGTCAGGAGCATCGCGCCCGGTTCGCTGTGAACGACGGAGGCGAAAGTCGGCACGAAGATAGCATCTATCTTTACGAACGATAGTAAGAACTTTACGAACGACAGTAAAGAAGAAGAGTTATGATCTTTACAGAGTTGGAACACGCTTATGAACAGAAGAATTTTCCTGATGGGCTCTGCCGCTGCGATGGGAAGCGCGCTCGCCGCTACCAAGAGCCCCAATGACACCGTCCGCGTGGGTTGCGTAGGCCTCAAAGGCCGGGGCAAGTCACACCTCCACGCCTTCACTTCTCTCCCCAACGTGGACTTGGTCGCTCTGTGCGATGTCGACCAAAGCGTGCTCGATAAAGCTGTCCACGACGTGGGCGCGAAGCGGGATAAGCCCCCTGCAGCTTACACCGACATGCGCAAGATGCTGGAAGACAAATCCATCGACGCGATCTCGATCGCTACACCGAATCACCAGCACACGCTGCAAACCATTTGGGCTTGCCAAGCGGGTAAGGACGTATACGTAGAGAAGCCTTGCTCCCACAATATGTTCGAGGCAAAACAAATAGTGGCAGCCGCTCGCAAGTACGACCGTATTGTGCAGCAGGGCAGCCAGAGCCGCTCGGGCGTCGCTCTACAAGAAGCGGTTCAGAAAATGCGCGAGGGCCTGATCGGCGATGTCTACATGGCTCGCGGCCTGTGCTACAAGTGGCGCAATACGATCGGCCGCGCTCCCGAGGAGCCGGTACCTGCGGGAGTCGATTACGATCTCTGGCTCGGTCCCGCGCCGAAACACGCCTTCACCAAGAATCGTTTCCACTACAACTGGCATTGGTTCTGGGACTATGGCAACGGCGATCTGGGCAACCAGGGCATCCACGAGGTGGATATCGCGCGCTGGGGTTTAGGGGTGCGCTACCCGACCAAGGTCTCCGCGATCGGCGGCCACTTCATGTTCGACGACGATCAAGAGACGCCCAACACGATCACCTGCTCCTATGAGTTCGACGTGAATGGCAAGAAGAAGATGATGACCTTCGAAGTTCGCCACTGGATGACAAATCACGAGGCTGGCATCAGCGAATTCGACAAGAGCGTGAAGAGCAACACGGTGGGCAACGTCTTCTACGGCTCGAACGGCTATCTGGCAATCGACGGCTACGTGAAGTATGACTCGTGGATCGGCAAGGACGCGGAGCCCGGGCCGTCGCGCAAGGAAGGCGGGGACCACTTCGCGAACTTCATCGACGCGGTGCGCAGCCGCCGCCGTCAGGACTTGACGGCAGAGATTGAAGAGGGCGCTATCTCGACCACGCTGGTGCACTTGGCCAACATCTCGTACAAGACCGGCCGCACTTTGCAGTTCGACGAGAAGACGTATTCGTGTCTCGGGGATGCGGAGGCTACGAGGATGTTCACTCGCGAGTACCGCAAACCGTTCACGGTTCCCAAGCTGGCTTAGTGCTTTGCGGCGCCTCACTGGCAACGTTGATGTTTAGTGTTGCAATAGAGAGGCATGAAATTCGTTGGCTTCCTCTTCTGTTCCGCTTTGCTCGCCGGCACCCCCGGCGAGACCCAGTTCCGAACCCGTTGCGCGTTTTGTCATGGCGCGGACGGCGGAGGAGGAGAGCGCGGCCCGTCTATTCGATCGCGAGTCGCTCTGCGCGATGACAGAGAATTAGCTGACCTCATCCGCAACGGTCTGCCGAGCGCGGGCATGCCGGGGGTTCCGATTGCCCAGCCCGAGTTGCAAGCTCTGATCGCGCACCTGAGGACCTTTCGAGCCCGCCACGTGCAGGAACGCTTTACATCCGCCGGCATTCAGGGCGAAGTTCTCAATAAGAGCGCCTACGATATGCAGGTGCAAGGAGCTGACGGCAAGCTCCACCTTCTCCGACGCAACGATGCTGATTGGAGAGAAGTACGACCCGGCCGGGATTGGCCCACCTACAACGGCGACCCGGGAGGCAATCGCCACAGTCCGCTTGCGCAAATCACCCGCGAGAACGTGAAGCGCCTGCGGGTCGAATGGATCTATGAAATGCCCGGAGCGCAGCATCTCGAAGGCACGCCCGTAGTGGTGGATGGGGTGATGTACGTCACCAATGTCAACGAGGTGCATGCCATCGATTCGGGCACCGGCCGGCGCATCTGGCAATACAAGCGAGCTCGAACCAAGGGGCTTGCCGGTGATGCTGCGGGCGGAATCAATCGAGGCGTCGGAGTGCTAGCCGATCGGCTTTTCCTGGTCACCGATCACGCGCATCTGATTGCTCTCAACCGGGTCACCGGCGCGCTGCTGTGGGACATCGAAATGGCGGACCATCGGCAGAACTACGGCGCAACGTCGGCTCCGCTTGTCGTGGGCGATCTCGTCGTCTCTGGCACCTCTCACAATGGACGCCTCGTAGAATACATCGAAAATCCGAAATGCACGTACTTTGTCTCAACACAAGCCCATCCAGAATTTAAGAGTCGACCAGAAAAGCCACATCCACTCTTTGATGGACTTGTGGAAGTGGTGGTGAGGAAAAGATAAGTATATTTCAAAAAATCAAG
>JANXQZ010000616.1 GCA_025353235.1 Bryobacterales bacterium | reverse complement strand
GGAAGCACGCGGGCACGATTCGTGTGCTGCAGTATCTCAATCACGCGAATGCGGGCACTTACGCGTCTGCCCTGCGCCAAGCGGAATTAACGGGCGAGAGGCCTGATGTGATCGCAACCCGCCGCAACGGAACGCTGAAGTACGGCACGGGATTGAACATGGAACAGGAATTGACGAGCGACATCGGCGTGTTCGCGCGGCTCGGATGGAACGATGGCAAGACGGAGAGCTTTGCGTTCACAGCGATTGATCGGCTGGCAACCGCAGGCGTGTCGATCACCGGGCAGCGCTGGCATCGGCAGTTCGATACGGCAGCCACGGAACTTACCGCCAGCGGTCTTTCCGGCGTTCACGCCGTGTATCTGGCACGCGGAGGATATGACTTCCTGATTGGCGATGGTCGGCTTCGATACGGACCGGAGTATATCTGGGAAACCTACTACAGCGCGCGGCTCTTTCCAGGGTTCTTTGCAAGCTTCGACCTCCAGCGAGTGGTGGATCCCGCATACAATCGGGATCGCGGGCCGGTCTGGATTCCTTCCATTCGCCTGCACGTCGAAGTGAACGCTAAATCGCTAGGCCAACGAGCATTGGGCCACTAATAGTGACTTAGTTTCCTCGCACTTCCTTTAACCGTGCTTCCACTTCGTCTAACACTTCGGTCCCTAAGATCTCGGTTCCGACCTCGCGCATCACCACGGCAGCTTCCGACATCCGGCCAACCAGTTTGATCGCGGTCAGATGGCCCATTCGGTACTCCGAAAGCGTAAGGCGGCGGCGCGCCTCCATGCGAATTGGACGCATCGTCCTATCCGGGCATGGCATCAGAATATAGGTTTCATCTTGACCTAACTCGGACCGGTCATCTGCCATCTCCGAGTAAATCTGAGCAGTCAAGCCGATCTGCACAAAGTTGACTCGCTTGCCATCGGTCTCGGGGAACAGAGCCCAAAGCTCGCGCTCCGTCTCGATGTAATCGTGATAGTCAAAAGATGAGGGCAGTGGATATGCCGACCTCGGATCGAGAAAACAAAATTGCGACAACTGAACACCTCCCGCCAAATACTCTTCTACAGAGTGGATCGGTCAGGGATCACCTGCGCAGTAGACAGAGCAGTTAAATTAATTAGATAAGTCAGTTTGTACCCGTTGGGCGTGTTTGTCAAGTTGCTTTAGTAACTGCGGTGTATCAATAACGAATTTTAACGGTGGCGAGCTCCCACTCGCGAAAAGCTTCGAGCGCCTGTTCCCGCATCAACGGCTCCATGGGAATCGAGCGCTGCAAGATAGGCACAGCCATTTGGTCGTAGATGAATGCATCGTCAAAACCGATCCGGGCAGCGTCATCCCGCGTGTTGCCGAAATAGATGCGGTCTAGCCGTGCCCAGTAGATTGCGCCCAAACACATGGGACAAGGCTCGCAGGTGGTGTACATCTCGCAGCCGATCAACTGAAAACTGTTGAGCTGCTTGCATGCATCGCGGATGGCGACAACCTCCGCATGCGCGGTGGGATCGTTGCTGGTTGCGACTTGATTTACGCCTACGGCGATTACCTCGCCCTGTCGCGCCACAAGTGCTGCGAACGGACCGCCTATCCCCCGCTTGACACTATCAATGGAAAGGTCGATGGCCCGGCGCATGAGAGAGCTAGTCATCCGGCTTACCCGAACCATTCTAATCCCGCAGGGCCAGATCGATTGCCCGCAGCAGGTCCGGTTCGCTCTGTTCTCCGGTCAAGCGATCGCACAGGTGCCCATGGCGATTGAACACCAGGGTCACCGGAAGCTCGACCACTTCGAACTGCTCGTGCAGCTCCGGATGATTACTCACGCCCGCTAAGACCAGTCCCCTATCCTTCCACTCCCGCGCAAGTTTCTCTAGCAGTGGACGCTCTCGTTTGCAAGGCGCGCACCAAGGCTCCCAGAAGTTCACCAGGACTGCCTTGCCACGCAACGATCGTAATGCAAACGCCGAATCCAGCGCGTCTTGCAAAGCTTCGGCCAACACTCTCATATCGGCAGCGGGTGCGGACTTGACTATAGGCCTGGGAATCGCAGTGGCGATCTCATTCACGTTCGATGCCGAGAAGCCGTTCAACGCGTCCCGCCACGGTTTCAGCGAGTCGGCATGCCACTCAAATCGCTGCCGATCAAACGCGGCCAGGTAAGCACCCGCGACGAACAACGCCGTCTCGCGCGTGCTCTTCGTCAAAACTCGCTTGGACCCGATCGCGAAAGTAGCCTGGAGCGGCGCGCTCTCCACCGGATGGAAGTCGGGCCCCTCCGCCGAGCCTGCGATTCGTTCAGCCGCTTGAACGGCAACAGCCGGGTCGACTGCAGCAAACGCTTGCATGTTTTGCATAAGGAATAACAGGTCGTTCGTTTGACGAAGCGATGTGGGCATGGCAGCCAGTAGATCCGCGAACAGGTCCGCTCCGGCTCGCGGCTTGCTCACGCTCAGATCCGCGAGCAGCTGCCGAGTAGCATCGATCGTGATGAGGCCCGCATCTTTGGCAAGCTTGGCCGAGCGCATCGCTTGATCCCAGTCCCGAATGCGCGTGCGATACCGAATCATCGCGTCATAGTAAGCAGCGTCGCCAGCACCGCGCGCTGCGTCCAAGGCTCCCTGCAAAATGCGCGCCGCTACGGACGGCTGTGCCAGATGCAGAAGCTCGGCCGCTTGGACCCCCTGTTCCACGCTGGACCCCTCAATTGACTGGATCGCCTGCTGCAAGCTCGCTTTCTCAACAATTGACACGACGCGATCCACGGAAACATTCCGCTCCGCTTGCCGAATACCGCTCGGCCACTCGATGCTGACTTCGTCGATCCTGGTTGCCGAGCCCAAACCAAAATGCAGACGCAAATCGTTTTGCGAGAGATAGCTGCCGCCGCTGCGAACCTCGTCCATCTGCGTTCGCCCATTTGCCCTAAGCCTAACTTTGGCTCCGATCGCACTTCGATT
>JANXQZ010000597.1 GCA_025353235.1 Bryobacterales bacterium | reverse complement strand
CACACCGCAGAAGGCAACGAGCGTGGGCAGACCTTCTCATTTCGCGGGATCGACAACGCCGTATATTACCTGATCGATCCGCGCACCGGCGAATACTGGAACTACTCGGGCTGCGGCAACACGCTCAATTGCAACAACCCGGTGGTGCGCGACTTGATCGTGGAATGCCTGCGGTACTGGGTAATGGAGATGCATGTGGATGGCTTCCGGTTTGACCTTGCATCGATCCTCGGCCGCGGGCAAGATGGCGCGGTGCTCGCGAATCCGCCCTTGCTGGAATCGCTGGCGCACGATCCTGTTTTGGCCAACACAAAACTGATTGCCGAAGCCTGGGACGCAGCCGGTCTCTACCAGGTTGGGACCTTTCCCGCTTGGAGCCGATGGGCCGAATGGAACGGCAAGTTTCGAGACGATGTGCGCCGCTTCGTGCGAGGGGAGCCTGGCATGATCTCCGCGTTAGCCACGCGGCTGATGGGCAGTCCGGACCTCTATCAGACCAGTAAGCGCGAGCCGTATCACAGCATCAATTTCGTCACTTGCCACGACGGGTTCACGCTTGCGGACCTCGTCTCCTACGATCAAAAACATAACGAGATGAACGGCGAAGAGAACGCCGACGGCACGAACGAGAACCTGAGCTGGAATTGCGGCGCTGAAGGCCGTTCCCCCTCCGTGGAAATCGGGCGGCTGAGACAGCGGCAGCTCCGGAATTTCGCAACCATCCTGCTCATGGCCGATGGGGTTCCGATGATCCTTGCAGGCGACGAAATTGGGCGCACCCAGCGCGGCAACAACAACGCATATTGTCAGGACAATGAGGTGAGCTGGGTGGATTGGTATCTGGATAAGCAGGATGCCGGGCTGCACCGTTTTTTCCGGCTCATGATTGAGTTTCGGCGGCATCATCCGCTGCTTCGCTCCACCAGCTATGCATCTCTGGTCGGAGAAGGCGATCGCCGAGTCGAATGGCATGGGACGAAACTTGGCCAGCCGGACTGGTCCGACGGATCGAGGTCTCTGGCCATGCATCTTTCAGGGTTGTCGGAGCACGGCACGGAGGATCATATTCTGTTCATCGCCAATGCGCATTGGGAGCCGCACGAGTTTGAGTTGCCGAATACGGGCTTCGATTGGCTGCGCTTTGTCGATACGAGTTTTGACCCACCGGATGATATTACGGCAATCGGCGAGGAACAGCTGCTCGGGTCGGACAGTGTGTACAGCGTGGGTGCCAGGTCCACGGTCGTCTTGATCGGCCGCAATCATTAAAATGTCGA
>JANXQZ010000585.1 GCA_025353235.1 Bryobacterales bacterium | reverse complement strand
GTCGATCATCATCATCGCCAGGCTGGTGCATTACAACGGGTTGCCCGCGTTGTGTGCCGCCGGTAACTTCTGGACCTCGATCTGGAGGAGCTCTTGGGAGTCGATGGCCGTTTTCTTTCTGCCCATGGCCGTCATCCTCGTAACCACCCTGATTACCCAGATCGAGTATCGCAATAACGCTTGGAAGCAGGTGCATACTCTACCTCTGAGCCCCGCGACGCTTTTCTTTTCCAAGCTGTCGGTCATCTTGGTGTTGCTGCTGCAATTCTTCGTGCTGTTTGATCTTGGCGTGTATTTCGCCGCTGTTGCTCCATGCCTTCTGGTGGGCCACGTGCGGTATCCCAGCGCGCCGCTGCCGCTTCGTGCCTTTCTGGCGGATACGGGGAATTACATGATTGCTTGCCTGCCGATGGTGGCCGCTCAGTATCTATTGAGTCTGAGGTTTCAAAATTTCCTGGTGCCGGTGGGAGTGGGGTTTATGACCTGGGTCGGCGCGCTGGCGGCTCTCTCCTGGAAGTTTGGATACGTCGTGCCGTATGCGTACACCATGCTGCACTATCTCAGAGACGATCCGAAGGGTCGCATCACGGTTCCTTCCTCGCAACTGCATTGGTTGTCCATTGGGTACGCTCTGCTGTTTACCATCGCTGGCTACTGGCTATTTGTGAGCAAGCGACAGAAAGGCTAGATAGATGGAATGTGCTTAGCCTGCTCCGCTCACCAGCGCTGGCACTTCGGACAGTAATGCGTGCCGCGTTGCGCAACCAAAATTCGCCGGATCGGGCCGCCACAAGCGGGACATGGCTGGCCCTCGCGTCCATATACCTGGTGGAGCAACTGAAATTTGCCTGGGGTGCCTTCAGCGTCCACATAATCCGAGATGGACGACCCCTTGTGTCGAATCGCCAGCGCAAGCAGATCCACCATTGCCCGGTGAAGACGGCTCGCTCTCTCTTTACTCAGACGAGAAGCGCTCGCCTTCGGATGGATACGAGCGGCGAACAGCGCTTCATCCGTATAAATATTCCCCATGCCGCCCAGAAATCTCTGATTCAACAGTAACGGTTTAATTCGTGAATTGCGGGAACGCAGCCGTTCCAGGAAAGCGTCGAGCGAAATACTGAGCGCGTCCGGACCAAGCGCCTGCACGCGATCCAGAAGATGCTCGCTCCATTCGATCCGTCCGAAATGGCGAATATCGTCATAGACCAGCACTCCCCGATCTAGCTCGAACACCGCCCGAGCATGCTTGCCGGCGGGGGCATCGAGCAGGAGCTTTCCCGTCATCCCAAGGTGGATAGAGAGCGATCCAGACGGCAGGTCGAGCACAATAAACTTACCCCGGCGACTCACCGACAGAACTCGCTGACCGCGCACGCGCCCGGCCAGCTCATCAAAATCCTGGCGAACCACGAAACGGGACGAAAAGGTGGCTTCCACAATCGTCCGTCCGGTCAGCCCAGGAGCCAGCGACCGAACAACCGTTTCCACTTCCGGCAGCTCAGGCATCGATGAGAATGTCGTCTCCTTTTAAAATCACCCTGAATCGCTCCACCTTGATGCGAGCATCGTAAGGGCTCTCCCCGGTCCGGCAGTCGAAAGCCCATTCGTGCCAGGGGCAAACAATCATATGCTCCCTGAGAACCCCTTGCCCCAAGGGTCCGCAAGCATGCGGACAAGTTCCCGAGAGCGCATGGATCCCACCCTCTAAGTTGCAGATCGCGTAGGGTGTGCCGTCGAGCACCGCCTCCGACACCGATCCGGGCGGCAGAAGCGCGAGCGAACCCGCTTTGACAAGACCCATACCTCTTGTTTTTACCACCTCGCACTTCAAGGGATAAACCCAAAGCTCACGATCGCAATACCCAGCCGTCTCGGCCCCCGATACTCCGGTGAAACATGAAACCCAACCTCCGTCGAACCTGGTGGCCCGGCCGGTATTTCCCAGCGCACAGCTTGCACCGACGCGCTCGTAAAATCGCGTTCTCCAATCAGGGAGCCATTCAAGCTGACCGCAACCTTGCTGTGCTTCAAGCGATACAGCAGTTCAGGGCCGACATTCACCACCAGCTCGAAATGCCGCGCATTCTCTGGACGGCTCAGTCGAGCGGTCGCTTCGGGTTGAATCCACCGGTACATCCCGTCCGGCTCATACCAGCCCTTTTCAAGCTGCCAAATAGGAGTATCCGAACCCATCCTGATATAAGAAGCATCCGGCGTCTCGGTGCGCTTGACGAGAATCCCGAGGTCATGCCTGGCAGCGCTCCAATTCAGAACGGCCGCCGGGTAGAACTTAAAAATCTGGCGATAATCGGGGTCGTCCTGGGTAGTGAATAAAATCTTCGTAAAAGGAGGGTAAGCGAGTCGGATCGCCGCGCGCGTGCCGTAGGCGTTCATAGGGCCTTTGCCACCGAGAAATGTGTGAACATCCGGATTCGTCCTGCTGAACTCGGCCAGTCGCTGGGCGAAAGTGCGACGGTCATCGCTGTCTGCCAAAACCACCCGCCGATCCCACCGCAGATTGACATAGTTCCAGGGCAGCCAAACCAGAAAGAACGCCGCAATCCAGCGCGGGTTCAGATTCGCCGCAATCGCTCCCGCCGCTATCCCTAGCCCAATCAGCGGAACATACATATATGCGCTGAAGAGGCGGCCGGGCAGCAGCAGCATCGGAAGCAGCATTGCGCAAAACCCGATCACGCCAAAAGAAACTCGCCGGTCACGCATGAAGAAGAGCAGCAGAATCGCAAATCCCGCGTAAGGAACCAACATCACCTTGCCCGCATAAAATCGCAGACAGGTCCACAAGCTCGACAGCGCGAAATGCAGCGAATACTCATTCTCCTCGCGGTGCTGATTCTGAAAGATGGCCTGCATGCCCAGCGTGAGCGAGAGCGCGAAAAATGGAATCAGCCGTCTCCACTTCCGACTCCCGAGCAGCATTTCATAAGCGGCGATCACCACCGGCAGCATGATCGCGACTTCTTTTGATCGGTATCCGAGCCACATGGCTACCAGGCTGAGTACCCACCGATCCTTCATATACGCGAGCAGGCTCAAGAGACAGCACAATCCGCACAACAGGTCGAACACATACATCGGCTTCCAGAAAACATCGAACGCCGCCATGTGGAATACCCAGAACAGGGTACCGGCGCAGCTCGCCATCACTGACAACCCGAGCCGCCGCAATACCACCCACAGAAGCGCGGCGTTCAGCAAGTGCACGCACTGCAGGAAGGCGATATAAGCCCAGTAATTCAGGCCGGCGGTTCGCTCCATGGCGTAATAGAAAAAATGCCCAACTGGCCGAAAGTTGTTCTCAAACACTCTCGGCCAAACCAGAGGCGTCAAGAACTGAGACAGCCCGAGTTCCCGGGTAAAACTCAGATTGTCCAGATCGTCGTCCTGGAAATACCCTTTGAATGCCCCATGATTCGCGACATAAAAGGCCACGGCCAGCAGCACGAAAAGCGCCATCGCCAGCCGTTTGTCAGTCCCCATCAAGGCCGCTTCTTCAAGAAGTCGAAGTCGCAGCCCAGATTCGCCTGCTCGATGTGAGCGAGAAACATCTTGCCGTAGCCACGATCATAATGCGGCGGGGGAGGCACAAACTTGCTCAGGCGGGAATGGATCTCCTCCTGCGAAACTCCCAAGTCGATGCGGCGGCCCGCTGTATCGAGCGTGATCTCGTCGCCATTTTGCACGATGGCGAGCGGTCCCCCAATGGCCGATTCCGGCGCGACATGCAGCACCACCGTTCCAAAACTCGTCCCGCTCATGCGCGCGTCCGAAACGCGAACCACGTCGTCGATGCCCTGCTTAAGCAGCTTCGCGGGCATCGGAATCTGACCCCACTCCGGGAATCCCGGCGCGCCTTTTGGCCCTGAACTCTTCATCACCAACACCGAGTTAGCATCCACCGGAAGGTCTTCGCCATCGATCTGTTGCTTCATCTGTTCATGATTTTCAAAGACAACCGCACGCCCCCGATGCTGGAGAAGATGAGGCGAGGCCGCAGTCGGCTTAAGCACGGCGCCGCTGGGCGCCAGATTGCCGTACAGGATGGCGGTTCCGCCTTCCTTGGCCAAGGGATTCCCGAACGGGCGCACTACGTCGCGATTAAAACATTGGACATTTGAAACGTTTTGAGCCAC
>JANXQZ010000572.1 GCA_025353235.1 Bryobacterales bacterium | reverse complement strand
CCGCGCTGCTGAATGAGTTCCGCTTCACCGCGCAGCGCAATAACGTGCTCCAGTCGGTTCCCGGAAACAAAACGCCGACCTCAACCCAGCTGTGAGTAGGCATTATCTCGGATGACCCCACCGGTCCCACCAATCTGAATTTCACCAGTTTGGCTGTTGGTTATAGCGTCCAAGGCCCCACGGCCCTAATCGACAACACCTACACGTGGAGCGACACGATTAGCTGGAACAAGGGCAAACATAATTTTAAGGGCGGTTTCAGCTATACGCCATATCAGAACAATACTGCCTATGACTTCTACGTCAACGGCGAATTTGCCTTCTATGGCACTGGCGGCGGCAGCTTTTCTCAAAACGATAAAGCCGACTTCCTGCTTGGCCTGCCCGATGAATACCAGCAGTTTGGCCGCGCCCCCAGCAATATCCGCACATACAACATCGCGGGCTTCTTCCAGGACGAGTGGAAAGTCCGTCGCAATCTGACCCTGACTCTCGGGATTCGCTATGAATACAGCTCGCCGAAGAGAGACACCCAGGGGCGATCTTTTTCGCTTGGGCTCGGCCAGCAATCCACCGTGTTCACCGGGGCTCCCAAGGGCTTGCTTTTCCCGGGTGACGCGAATGCCCCAACTGGCTCCAACTTCCCCGACAAGAATGACTGGGCACCGCGTTTTGGCTTCGCGTGGGACCCCAAGGGCGACGGCAAAATGAGTATCCGGGGCGGCTTCGGGGTGTTCTATGACATTCTGAAGGGCGAGGATAATCTGCAGTTCAACGGGCAAGCACCGTTCTTCGGATATGCCGATTTGTTCTTCGATCCGCTCAGCGGAAATCCGACCAAGCAGTCCAACTATCTCACTGATCCATTTGGAGCAACGGGACAGCCAAATTCATTCCCCTCGCGTCCTCCACCCAGAAACCTGGACTTCAACGCGGCAGGCGACTTACCTTTCGGCGGAGGCGGCGTCTATTTCGTGGACCCGCATCTGCGGACCCCCTACGTTTATCAGTACAACCTAAGCGTGCAACGCGAAATCCTGCACGATACCACTCTGGAAGTTTCGTACATCGGTTCCGATTCGCACAAGCTGACTGGCCTAGTAGACGCTAATCCGTTTATCCTGGGAACTAAGGCGCGTCTGTTCAACGCCCAACCAGGTGTTCCCTCCAGCTCCTTTAGCTATCTCGATCTCTTCGCCAACGTAGGGAGCGCCAACTACAATTCCATGGCGGTCGGAATCTCGAAGCGCTACTCGGACACGAGGTTTTTGGGCAATCTCGCGTATCAGCTTTCGTACACTTACGGACACTCGATCGATAACGAATCCGGTTTCCGGTCTAGTACCTCGCGCGTGCCTGCTTACAACTGGAATCGCTTCCGCGCCAGTTCCGACTTCGACCTGACCCATTACGCGGCCATCAGCGGAACCTGGGAACTGCCGTTCGCGAAAGCATGGGAACAAGGCCCCAAGGTTTTGACCCGCGGTTGGACGCTCTATCCCATCATCACTTACCGTTCTGGAGTGCCGCTTGATGTTACTGCAGGGTTGAGCCGCAGCCGCACGGCGGTTGGACCCTCGGGAGTGGGAGATTCGAGCTCGGTTCGAGCAAATCTCATCAACCAGATGACCTTCTTCGAGCCCTCCACATCTCAAACCGTGGGCGGCAGAAAGGGCAATTACTACTTTGATCCGTCTGCCTTCGAGAGGGCCTCGCTCAATTCGCTGCAGTCTAGCGGTGCGGCAGCCACCAACGCAGCGCTTCGTACCTACGGCACCCTGGGACGCAACGCTTTCCGCGGCCCCGACCGTGCCAACTTCGACATTGCCGTAACCAAGAACCTGTACGTCTACAAGGAGAGCGCCAGGGTTGAGATTCGGGCGGATTGTTTCAATTGCTTCAATCACGCCGAATTTAACAACCCAAGCGTGTCCATCACCAGTTCACTCTTCGGCCAGATCTCGACCACGGCCGAACCTCGAATCGTCCAGGTCGCCGCTCGGTTCATTTTCTAGTCGATGCGTAAGGCCCGCTTACTCTGGGCGTGCTGTCTCTATTTGCTGTCTCTTAACGCCCAGGATAAGCCGAAGTCGATGATCGTCGTATATCGGTCCGGTCGGGCAACGTGGCCCGGCCGGCAGCCGAATGTTTACTGCGACTCGACTGAACTTGCCAGGATGAAGGGCGGGCGTTATTTTCTGGTAGTCTTGCCGCCAGGGAAGCATTACATCCGCTCGGATCACAAACCCTCGGCCATCTTAGTGGAGACCAAAGCGGGTGAACGGCACTACGTCGAATTACTACCGGAGGGCCTCCTCGGGCACGGCCGCGTAGTGGAGGTGCCTGAAGAAAGAGGCGCGCAGGATATCCGAGATCTGCAATTGCTGGACACGCAGGATGTTCTGGATCGCGGACTCCGAGTTTATCTTGCCTCTCCGGAAGAGGTGTCGATTATTCCTCCACCCAGAGTTCCGCCGCTTACAAACTTGGATGTGATCACGATGGTGCGGCATGGGATTAGCGAGTTGCTGGTGATTCGGAAGATCAGGGAGACTCCTCCCAAGTTCGAGCTCGGTCCCGAGAAACTGATTGAACTAAGAAGAGAAAATGTCAGCGAGATGGTGATCGGGGTGATGATGGATGTGTCGGCCCTGAAGAAACCGTAGCTGATGAACTGAAAATCGATTGGAAGAGACCCTCGGCAGTCCACTCCCGGAACCACTCGAATAAATCCTTCTCGCGC
>JANXQZ010000529.1 GCA_025353235.1 Bryobacterales bacterium | reverse complement strand
GGGATCACGGCCGCATCCGTGGTTTCTGCCGCCAGAGCTCTAAATACTTCGTCAAATTTTTGAAAAGGCACCACTTTGATCTCGTCACCAAGCAGCTGCCGAGCCGCTTCCTGACTAAATGCTCCCAATTCCCCCTGAAACCCAACTTTCGGCTTTGGCATCTACTCTTCCTTGCCGCCATTCCAGCGCCGGGCGTCTGCGGCGGGGATGTTCAGGAGATCCAAGACGCGGTCAACAGAGTGGTCCACGATATCGAGGATCGTTTGGGGCTGGTGATAAAAACCCGGGATGGGAGGAGCGATGATAGCCCCCATTTCCGTCAATGCCACCATGGTCCGAAGATGTCCAAGATGAAATGGCGTTTCACGGACAAGCAAGATGAGCTTACGCCGCTCTTTTAAGCAAACGTCGGCGGCGCGGACCAGGAGATTGGAACTGATGCCGGTTGCGATTGCTGACATGCTTTGGATAGAACAAGGAGCGATCACCATGCCATCGGTCAGGAACGATCCGCTGGCAAGGCGGCTTCCGATGTCTTCGAACGGATACACGTGATGCGCCAGGGCCTTGAATTCGGCCGCCGTGCGTTGAGTTTCGAGGTAGGCGGTGCGCTCGGCGGCTCGAGTCAGGATGAGATGAATTTCAACGTCGGCACGGATCCGGAGCTTTTGGAGCAATCGAAGGCCGTAAATCGAGCCGCTCGCACCCGACACTCCGACAATAATCCGCAAAACGACTCCTTCCTTCGCAGCTTGTTCGGAAAGCCGAACAAGAGTGTTTTTCCTGGTTGCATTGTCCTGCTTCGGCCAATATAATTCAAGCCTGACGTGGATTTAAGGCATGATCGATACTAAGGACTTCTCAGGACAGCACGGTTCAACCGGGAAGCATACCATGGAGGATGCAGGACAGAAACTTCGCCGCTCGCGTGAAAGGCTCAATCTGCGCGTCCGGGATGTGGAGCAGGCCAGCCTTCGTATCGCTGAAAAGTATCATAACGACGAGTTCGCGGTGCTTATCAACCGCATTTCCGAAATTGAGAACAAAGGCTTGGTTCCCACCCTCTATAAGCTGTATTCTCTCTGTGCTATTTATAGTTTAGATTTCCAGGAAGTTCTTGAGTGGTATGGCATAAAGCTGTCGTCGCTGCCAGCGGACTCCACGTTCACGGACGTGTCGCGAACTCACATGGTGGGCTTTCACAACGCGCGCGGTGCCGACACTCTGCTGCCTCTCTCGCTCGATCCGGGCTTCGACCTTCGAAAAACCACCTATCTCAGCCGTATGATTCAGCGCTGGGGACGTCTACCGCTAATGTTCCTCGACGCGCTCGATCTCAAGGATCACAGGTACGCTTTCATCGGCACTGACGACTGGTTCATGTACCCCCTGCTGTTGCCCGGATCTTTTATCCTGATTGACGAAACCTGCCGGAAAATCGCTGCGGACGGTTGGACTAACGAGTTTGAGCGACCGATTTACCTTTTTGAACACCGCCAAGGATGGAGCTGCGGGTGGTGCAGCCAAAGCGGCAATCAAGTCATCTTGCAGCCCCATCCGGCGTCTGGCTGCGCCGCCGAAATACTGCTTTACCCCAGCGAGGTTGATTTGGTTGGACAGGTTACCGGCGTTGCTATGCGTCTAGATCATCGCCGGAGACGTCGTATTCGTTCTTGAGCAGATCTAAAATAGCCTTGAAATCAGCTAGATACAGCTTTCTCTCGACAGGGCGAACAGAACTCGGCGACAGATTCTTATACGGAGCGATTCGAGCCCAAGCTTCAAGCACGGTTTTCTTGTCCTCGAACAGGGCGGAAATATAGAGATCGAGGTCAGCCTTTTGCTGCTCGATATTGTAGGAAAGCCATTCCGAGAAAGCTTGGGAGTGGCTGCGGCGCAGCGCTTTATTTGCCTCTTCTTCCCCGAAAACCAGCACTAAGCCGTGGTGCTCGTAGCGTCCCGTATTCTGGTTCCTCAGCGCCGAGAGATAAACCATGCGACCGAAAACCGACGGAATTTGGGACAAAGTATTTCTCCAAAGATCCGATAGGGCGCTTCGGTCGAGGGCCGCGAGATTGCTTCTGCTTCTCAATTCCAAACCTGTTTTTAGCTCTCAGAATACCTTAAGTCAATGCTGAATGCACACTTGTTCTGAATTCAGAAATACTTTACTACTTAATGAAAAGCCAAAGTAATGGTAGTACCATTTTCTTGGGTTTGAATAATTAACGACCCAGGAGATAACATGAAAAAAGCACTGCTGCTCGCCGCCCTCGTCTTCGGCCTCGTCTCAACCATCGCCGCCGACATGCCATGGCCAATCTGCCTTCCCTGCCCGGACACCAAGGGCGGTAAGTAGCCCGGCTTTAACGATTTGTGGGGCCCGAATGGTAGACTCACATGTAGGGATGACCATTTCATGCACGGGCTCCTACACTACGAAAAGATGCTTTACGCCCTCCAAGCGTTTGCTCTGGCGGGATTAGCCATCAGAATGATGGCAAGCGGATTGTACCGCGTTTATAAACTTTTCTTTGGCTATCTCGGTGTACTTTTTGTAGAACTGTTCGTTCCGGTCTTCGTTTGGCGTGAAAGTACTCTGTATGGGTACGTGTATTTATCGGTAGAGGCGGTTGCCGTTTGCTTTTACGCCCTGATCGTTGTGGAGCTGTATTCTCTCGTTCTACGAGACCTGCACGGCATCTCGACGATCGCGAAGCGTTATATTAGCGCTGCACTAGGGATCGCTGTCGTGATCTCGTGTATCCTGCTTGCGCTAGAACGGCTTCCGCGAGACATTCTGGGGCAGTTCTACTCGATAGAGCGAATAATAATGTCCAGCTTGGTCCTTTTCGTTTTGCTGATCACGGCTTTTCTAGTCTACTACCCGATTCCGCTCAGCAGAAACGTCATCTATTATTCGCTGGGGTATGCCTGCTATTTTACCGCGAAGGCAGCAGCCATCTTCATTCGAAACACCGGCCGCGAATGGGACTATATGTTTAGCCAAGCGATGCTGGCAGTTTCAACGGCTTGCCTGCTGTTTTGGATGGTTTTTCTTACGAGGGAAGGCTTGACTAGGACGATGGTGCTGGGTCACAAGTGGGATTCAGGCGACGATGTAAGGATCCTGCATCAACTCCAGGCATTCAACACGAGCCTGAGCCGCGTTCGCAAGTAAAATTCATTCGCGATTCTCCGATTAACAGCTATTGCAGCGGTTCTCGTTTGCATTTTCGTAAAAAGTCGGATATTCTAAGGCCATTATGTTGTTGGCGAGGCAATTGCGATGAACGTAGTGCTCCTTACCGGCACCGCAGCCGGAATTCTGACTCTGGTTTTTTTGTATCTGATCCGCGGATTGTTCGCGAGAACGGCTGCAACCGACGACTCCACCCCTGCCTGGTTTCGGGATTTCTCGCTCGATGCCTATCGACCCATGCAGCGTCTTCTCGATGAGAACGACTATGTGTTTCTGCAAAGCCAGCCGGGATTTCAGCCCCGCATCGCCCGCGAGCTTCGCTCGGAGCGCAAGAGAATCTTTAGGGTTTACCTGCACGAGATGATTGGCGATTTTAACCGCATGCTGGGCGTCGCTCGATTAATGGTGGTTTATTCCAAGCAGGACAATCCGGAATTAGCTCGGGCAGTAGCCAGCGCGCGGAATCAGTTTTACTGGAATGTGCTGAAGACCGAATTGGCTTTAACGCTGCCGTGGGGTGTGGTTGAGGCTGGAAGGTTGCTTCAGGCGGCCGGTCGCATTCAAGAAAGCGTCAGGGAAATGTCGGCTGGGTTCGGCCCTGCTTAACGTCTTCAGACAAGGCTAGAGTTTCTTGAGGATCTCCTTGGCTTCCGCATATTGCGGAAATTGCCGCTCGGCGGCCTTGAATTCAGGGGTATGAATGCAGCGTCGGGTTCCGGCGTGTTTCACAGGATGGCGAAGGTGCAGCATTTCGTGAAACATTACATACTCCACCGCGAGTTGCGGCACGTTCGGAGTATCCAGCGATTTGCTTAGGATGATCATGTTGTGTGACGGATCGTAATGTCCCAGAGTCCTGCGGGACAGGCGCATACTCCAGCCCAGCCCCGGCTTGGCCATCAACCCGAAAAAATACTTGAAATTCAAGTCTTCGAACAGCTTATCGAGATCGTAATGAGTTCCTCCGGGTGCGCTGGCCAGCTTATGTCCCCGTGTTCGGCGAATGAACTCCAGCTTGCGACGCACGTCGGTCCTATTGAGATATCGCCTGTACCGATCGGCAAATTGCCGGGAAACAACTCGCCGGTACAACTTTGAAAGAAGAATGTGGGCCAGAGCCTCCAGCACGGGCTGTGGAGCAGCCTCCAGCACGTCCGCGATGCAAACATAAAGACGCC
>JANXQZ010000513.1 GCA_025353235.1 Bryobacterales bacterium | reverse complement strand
AGTTCCGATTTCTTTATGTTTAAATACCCATGAGGTGCCAAATGTGATAAACAGGTGGCTACACCCTTTTAATGTGGTACTCGCGAGCCTTCACTCGGATATTGGCTAAACGGTCGTCAGGCGACAGGATCTCAATCACACAAAGCGGAGGAACGCGGATGATGCTCGAAACCGGAGAGGTGGCGTCCACCACGCAGATATCGGCAACCCGAAACACTGCTTTCGCGATTCGGATTCGCGTGTCAGAGACGGTTTCTATGCCCCAATCCGTGCGCCGCTGAAACAAAAAAGCGCTCAGGGCTGTCTGCAACCAGCCATGTTGAAATGTTGGCATAGATCTCTCCACCAACTCGCCTTCAACGTATTCTTTGTCGTATTCGAAACTACTACTCAAATACTCTTCCGTAGAAAGCAGAGTTGGCGCTACCATCCCTCGATTCTAACGTAGCTTTCGCGAAACCTCCCAACGCTCCCTGCGATCACACGGAAGCAATGCGATACGCTCGTGGTTTAACCCACCGGATCGGGCAAGTCCACCATCTGAAGCTTGAGAACACGCTGAAGCGGCAGGCCACCTCCCGGCCAGTTCCATCTGGGTAAGCCGGGCCGCATAGGCTAAAATAGTATTCCCCACCCGATGCTCAAAAGCATTACCGTGCACGGCGCGCGCCAGCACAATCTGAAAAACATTGACGTTGAGATCCCCCGCAACACCCTCACGGTGATTACGGGGCTGAGCGGATCGGGGAAATCCTCGCTCGCATTCGACACGATTTATGCTGAAGGCCAGCGCCGCTACGTGGAGACTCTCTCGCCTTACGCTCGCCAGTTCCTCGATCAGATGGAGCGGCCTGAAGTCGATTCTATCGACGGCCTAAGTCCCGCCATTTCCATCGAGCAGAAGACCACCAACCGCAGTCCGCGCTCCACCGTCGGCACCATTACCGAGATCTACGATTACTTGCGCGTGCTCTATTCGTCTATCGGGATTCCGCATTGCCCGGACTGCGGCATCGAAATATCGAAGCAGAGCACGGAACAAATATTGCAGCAGATCATGGCATTGAAGCCGGACGAGCGCGTCATGATCCTCGCTCCAATCGTCCGGGGGCGCAAGGGCGAGTATAAGAAAGAATTAGAGAAGCTGGCGAAGCAAGGTTTCCTGCGCGCCCGCGTCGATGGCGTTCTGCGCAGCCTCGACGAAGAGATCCCCATGGATCGGCGCAAGAACCACAACATCGAGGTTGTGATTGATCGGCTTCCTCTCAAGCCCGGTATCGAGAAGAGGCTTGAAGCGTCGATTGAAACGGCTGCGAAGCTGGCCGGCGGGCTGGTGATCGTTTCGGTGGTGAACGGCGATGAGCGCCTATACTCGCAAAGGCTCGCTTGTCCGAATTGCGGCGCGAGCGTGCCGCAACTGGAGCCGCGCTCATTTTCTTTTAACAGTCCTTTCGGCGCGTGTGAAACGTGCAATGGGCTCGGCAGCAATTGGACGTTTGACACGGTGAAGGTGATCGTCGATCCTTCCAAGCCATTGCTCGAAGGCGGCTTGGGTCCCGGCGCGGGATCTGCCTATATGCAGAAGCGGTTGGCGGAGGCGGCCTCGAAGGTACGGGCCGACATCACCAAGCCTTTCGAAAACCTGTCTAAGAAAATTCAGGCGGCACTGATCGACTCGATTTTGAAAACGCTCCAGGAATCCTTCGAAGATGCCAGTGCCGGTTATCGCGAATGGCTGATGGATTACATGTCGCCTTCCACCTGCCCCGCGTGTCAGGGTCGCCGTCTCAAGCCGAGCAGCTTGTCAGTAAGAGTGAAGGGCATAGGCATCGCCGAGCTCACCGAGGCTCCCCTCAGCCGTGCAATCGACATGGTGAAGTCGTGGACGCTGGCGGATCGTGAACGGCAGATTGCGGGCCGCATCACCGAGGAGATTCGCAACCGGTTGCAGTTTTTGGTTGCGGTTGGATTGAGCTATCTCAGTCTCGGGCGATCGGCTGCCACCTTGTCCGGCGGTGAAGCGCAACGCATCCGCTTAGCCACTCAGATCGGATCGAAGCTGCGCGGCGTGCTGTATGTTTTGGATGAGCCCTCCATCGGATTGCATTCTCGCGATAATGATCGGTTGCTCGAGACTCTTACTCAGCTTCGCGATCTTGGCAATACTGTTCTGGTGGTGGAGCATGACGCGGAAACCATCGAGCGCGCGGACTATGTGATCGACCTCGGCCCCGGAGCGGGACGGCTGGGCGGCGCACTGGTTGCGGCCGGCACTCCTCAACAGATCGAAGCCAATCCCGCGTCTCTCACCGGGCAGTATCTATCGGGGCGCATGCGGATCGAAGCTCCTGCCCTTCGTCGACCGGGCAGCGGTAAACAGTTGGTGATCCGGGGAGCGAAGGAACATAATCTTAAGAACGTCACTGTGGAGTTCCCGCTGGGTTGCTTTATTGTTGTCACCGGCGTTTCAGGCAGCGGTAAATCAACGCTGGTGAACGACATCCTGTACCGCTCGCTCGCGAAAGAAATTTACGGATCGCACGCCGATCCAGGGGCACACGACGCGATTGAAGGGCTGGAGTTTATCGACAAGGTGGTCGAGATCGATCAGTCGCCTATTGGCCGCACGCCGCGCTCGAACCCGGCGACATACACCGGCCTTTTCTCGCCCATTCGCGATCTTTATGCGATGCTTCCCGAGTCCCGCGAGCGGGGCTACAAGCCAGGGCGTTTCAGTTTCAACGTGAAGGGAGGGCGGTGCGAGGCATGCCAGGGCGACGGTTTGAAACGCATCGAGATGAACTTCCTGCCCGATGTTTACGTGACCTGCGACGTGTGCCGGGCGCGGCGCTATAACAGCGAGACGCTACAAGTGAAGTATAAGGGCAAGTCGATTGCGGACCTGCTGGAATCGACCGTGGAAGAAGCGCTCCCGCTGATGGAGAATCTCCCGCAGATCAATCTGAAGCTCAAAACGCTCAACGACGTGGGTCTGGGTTATATTCACCTTGGACAGTCGTCCACTACGCTGTCAGGCGGGGAAGCGCAGCGCATTAAGCTCGCGAAGGAGTTGAGCAAGCGGCAGACGGGTCGCACCATTTATATTCTGGATGAGCCTACTACCGGGTTGCACTTCGATGATGTGCGGAAATTGCTGGGTGTGCTGCAGAGGCTGGCCGACCTAGGCAACACTGTCCTCGTAATTGAACATCAACTGGACGTGATCAAGTCGGCGGACTGGGTGATTGACATGGGTCCCGAAGGCGGGGAGAAGGGTGGGTATGTTGTGGTCACGGGCACGCCGGAGCAGATCCTGAGAAGCAAGCGCAGCCATACGGCGATTGCGCTCGAGAAGGTGATGCGCGGCGGAAAAGTAGCATGAGCAGTGTCTTACAACATCCCAATTTCTTCTCCTTCGGCGGGTTGCGGCGATGCTGCTTTGTGGGGCAGGCAATCCTGCCTGCAGCCGGCTTTCTAGCCGGCTTCTGGATGGCAGCGTGAGCAAGTATCATCAGCAACCGCTCGATTTCACCGGCTTGCAAACCATCCCGATCCAGGCGCGGGGCGGGAAGGTAACCGTGGATCACTTTGCCAAGCCGTACGAAAAGGGTGCAGGGCTCAACGGATTGCTCGCCGGATTGCCGGACATTCTGGCCGCTAACAGTCTGCGAGCCGTGATCGATTCCATTCGCACCGCACGAGATCGCAACCGGGCAATTCTATGGGGCCTAGGCGGACACGTAATCAAGTGCGGACTCGCGCCAATACTGCTCGATCTGATGCGCCGCGGATATGCCACCGGCTTCGTGCTAAACGGCGCGTCCGCCATCCACGATTTTGAGATCGCCATCGCCGGGTGTACCAGCGAAGACGTGGAATCAGTCCTTCCCGATGGGCGATTCGGATCAGCCGAAGAAACAGGCCGCGAGATGAACGACTGCCTCAAAGATGAGGATTGCGGATTCGGCGAGGCGCTGGGCCGCAAGCTGGAACAAATCGCCGATCCAAAATTTGCGGCCAGCAGCTTACTGCACGAAGCGTATCGCGCCGGCATTCCTGTCACCGTGCATGTGGCGATCGGGACCGACACGCCGCACACGCATCCGGCGGCAGACGGGGCTGCCATAGGTCGCGCGACGCATCGCGACTTCCGCTTGCTGTGTTCGCTCGTAAAAGATATCCACGATGGCGGCGTGTATCTCAACGTGGGCTCCGCCGTGGTGCTGCCCGAAGTTTTTCTAAAGGCCGTCTCAGTGGTGCGCAATCTGGGAAATCCGCTCACGAATTTCACAACCGCCAACTTTGATTTCATCCAGCACTACAGGCCCAATGCCAACGTGGTGAATCGTCCCCATGCCCAAGCAGGAGGACGAGGGTACGCCATCACCGGACATCACGAAATCATGATCCCCCTGCTCGCGGCGGCGCTGATCGAGTCCGAGGCATGACGCCGGAAATTCCTTCCGACGAGCAGCCCTTCTGGACCTACACGGACTTGCTCCTGTTCCTCGGGCTCGCATTTCCGAGCCTTCTCGTGGCTTTCCTGGTCGCCAGGGTTATCGGACATGTCCCCGGGGCCGGCAAGGCGTTCACTGGACTGCTAGGCCAGCTCCTCTGGTACATCCTGATTTTCGGTTCGCTCTTTGCGCTGTTCAAGCTTCGCTACGATCGGCCCTTCTGGAGTTCGCTGGGTTGGAAGTTCCCGTTCCGCGGCGCGGGCTTGTGCCTCCTGAGCGGCCCATTTCTGGCCCTTGGAGTTGGAGCGCTCGGTTACGCGATCCACACGCCCATCATCAAGCTGCCCATGTTCGATCAGATGCTCAGCGACCGGCCAACCATCGTGCTCTTCTGCATCTTCGTTGTCCTGCTCGGCCCCCTTTGCGAAGAGTTGGCGTTTCGCGGATTTCTGATGCCGCTGCTCATGCGATCCTTCGGCGTCGTTGCCGGGATCGCAGGCTCAGCGCTGCTCTTTGGCGGACTGCACGCCTTCGAATATCAATGGTCGTGGCGGCATGTGCTGCTGATTTCAACGGTCGGCGGAATTCTCGGATGGGTGCGGCATGCCGCAGGCTCCACCGCC
>JANXQZ010000485.1 GCA_025353235.1 Bryobacterales bacterium | reverse complement strand
CTGGCTCCATCCGCCAGCATCTTCGGAAACGAACCCTCGAAAATGACGCGCCCGCCTAGCTCGCCCGCACCCGGACCCATGTCCACGATGTGATCGGCCGAGCGCATCACATCCGAGTCGTGCTCTACAACCACGATCGTGTTCCCTAAATCGCGCAGCTCTTCGAGGATGCGAATCAGACGCCCCGTATCCCGGCTGTGCAGCCCGATGGACGGTTCATCCAGCACATAACACGCACCCACCAGCCGCGAGCCAAGGCAGGTAGCCAGTTGAATGCGTTGCGCCTCGCCACCCGAGAGCGTAGACGATAGACGATCCAAGGTGAGGTAGTGCAGCCCGACATCGTTCAGAAACTTGAGACGCTGGCGAATTTCCACTAAGATCTTGTCGGCGATGGCACGCTCTTCCGGCGTGAGATCCAGCGATTCCAAGAATGCGTAAGCCTTGGCGATATTGAGCTTGACCACCTCGGCCATGGTGCAATCGCCGATGCGCACGTTTAAGGCGGCGGCACGCAGGCGCGATCCCTTGCAATCCGGACACTGCGCGTAGCCGCGGTACCGGCTCATGAAAACGCGCACATGCACCTTGTACTTCTTCGTTTCCACTTCAGCGAAGAAGCGGTGAACGTGATCGTAAACGAACGCCCGTTCCTCAGGCCGCAAATCGCAAAAGGCCACGTTCAGCCGGACCTTCCCGCGCGAAGCTTTGCGGAACACATCCTCGAAGTAGTAGGCGTACTGCGGCTTGGTCCATGGATCCACCGCGCCTTCGTCTATCGAAAGCCCGCCGTTCGGAACCACCAGATCCAGGTCGTAATCGACGGTGTTCCCAAAGCCCTGACAGCGCGGGCAGGCACCCATCGGGTTGTTGAAGCTGAAGAGTCCCGGCTCGGGGATGGCCATTTCGGTGCCATCGCGCTTGCACTCGAAACGTTCGCTGAAACGAAGAGCCTCTTCGCCGCTGGCCATCTCGAAGAGCACGTCTCCCGCTTCGCGATAACAGATTTCGATGGCATCCACGATGCGCTGATGAAGTTCGGGTGCGATCACCAAGCGGTCTACTAATCCGAATAAGGGCTGCTTGAAATCGATCTCGAGCAGGGATTCAGGAGTGGAGAATTCGAACATGCGCCCGTTCTGGAACAGGCGATTGAAGCCTTTTTTCCGCAGCTCAAAAAGATGATCGCGGAGCGCTTCGGATTTCTCGTGATGCTTGATGGGAAACAGAGCGTACCAGCGCGAACCTTCCGGTTTGCGAAGCATCTCCTGCGCGACTTGATCCACCGTATCGCGCTCCACTCGGTTGCCGCATTTGGGGCAATAGCTGCGGCCCACGCGGGCCATTAGGAGACGAAGGAAATCGTACACCTCGGTGGACGTGGCGACGGTGGATCGCGGGTTGCGCGTCGTGTTCTTCTGCCGGATGGCGATAGGCGGCGCGATTCCGAGAATTTCATCGACGTCGGGCTTCTCCATGCGCTCCAGAAACTGGCGAGCGTACGAGGAGAGCGATTCAACATAGCGGCGCTGGCCTTCGGCGTAGATGGTATCGAAGACCAGCGACGATTTGCCGGAACCGGAGACACCGGTAACCACCGTAAGCAGATTGTGCGGAATCGCGAGGCTCACGTCCTTCAGGTTGTGGACTCGCGCGCCACGGATCAGGATTGAATCTTCCAAGGGGAATGAAAGGCAGGCAAGCAGCCTGCTCTCATTCGATTATCCCAGATGGAAAAGCGCCTCAGAATTGGAAGCGAGCCGAGATTTGCATGTTGCGCGGCGGCCTTACCGAAGTGACTGCTCCAAAGCCGGTCCGGTTGCCGCCGCCTGATCGAGATTGGTCGGTGTCGGATTAGTCAGGCTGGCAACCGCCAGGGTGGAATTAACACCGTCGAACTGAGTGTGATTCAAAGCGTTGAAGGCATCGAGACGAACTTCGAAGCTCGCTCTCTCCTTAACCTTGAACACTTTCGACAACGACATGTCCCAGCTGTTGATCGGCGCCCGGTAGAGGAAATTGCGTCCCGATTCCAGTCCGAGGCTGCCCAAACCTGGGGTGGTGAACGCCGACACATCGAATTGCCGGTATGGATCGCTGCTGCTTCCGGGGCCAGGATAGCTTTTCACGACAATGCGCGCACCTTCATTCTGCTGCGTCCCCGTCAAACCGTAGCCCGATAGGCCGGGGATGGTGAACATCACATTGTAGGGCGCGCCTGTCTGGTAGCGATAGATGCCCGAAATTTGCCAATCGTTGGCGGCCAGGCCGAGCAGCCGGTTCGCAGTCGCTTTGGGAAAATCGTAAACCCAATTGACGTTGAAATTGTGGCGCCGATCAAAATCCTGGGGCCCGTAATTGGCTAGGCGATTATTGGTATCCGTGCGCGGAGCGCCGAGGCTATTGATGCCCGGCAGGTCAGCGCCTTGGGTTCCGAGCGCCTTGCTCCAGGTGTAAGTTACGCCCAGCAAGAAGCCTTTGGTGAAGCGGCGGTTGAGCGAACTTTGCAGAGAATGATAGTTCGAGCTCGAAGCGGGCTCGATGTACGAGATGTTGCCGAAGCCCTGGTACGGGCGCAGGAAGTTATCCGCGTACGCGTTAGTCGTGGTGGGGTCCTT
>JANXQZ010000478.1 GCA_025353235.1 Bryobacterales bacterium | reverse complement strand
CAGGCACCTCCGCCGTATCCACCAGCGAGTGAATTCCGTGCTGGTACACTGGCGCGCCCTTCTCGTCCTTCTTCGCAAGCACGCTAAAGATCGGAGTGTCGTCTGCCATCCGTCCGTCGTCGGCCATGCCAACCGGCAGGTTCCGTCCGAATGACCCGAATGCGCCGCTCACCGCACCCGCATAGAACCGGCCGATCGCCTCACACAGCGCAGCCGATTTCAGATTCGATTTCGACACGCTCACGCTGACCACACGGGCTTCGTTCTTGCCGTCAAGCCCGTACAGCAGCGACATGGCAAGCACGGTGTCAATGCGATTGCCCATGTCGGAATCGAAGATGATGCCGACCGAAGGTTTGAAATTTCCGGGGAACTGCATTGGCATTCCCTTACGCGAGATCGAGGCCGTTCAGGCGGCCTGTGGAATCGCCGAAGTGCTCCACGTGGACGCCCATGCGATCCATCATCGTTACGTGGAGATTGGTCATCGGCGTTTCACGCCGGTAGACGCGGCGCAAGCCGGGCTTGATGAAGTTGCCGCCGCGGCCGGCGATGACGGTGGGCAGGTCTTCGTGATTGTGCTTGTTGCCGTCGGTCAGTCCCGCGCCGTAGACGATCATCGAATTATCGAGCAGCGATCCATCGCCTTCTTTGGTGGACTTCAACTTTTCAATCCAGCCGGCGAACTGCTTCACGTGATAGGTATTGATCTGCGTCACCTTTTCCATGAGCGCCGGTTCGTTGCGGTGGTGCGTCAGCGGATGGTGCCCGTCAGGAATGCCGATTTCGCGGTACGAGCGCGATGTGCCTTCGCGTGTGACAAGGAACGTGAAGACGCGCGTCATGTCGGCTTGCAGCGCCACGGTCAGCATGTCAGTCATGAGCTTGAAATGCTCTGAGAAATCGGCCGGCACGCCGTATGGCTTGGGCATGCCTGGATTGACCTGTGCGTTGTCGCTCTCCGCTTTTTCAAGCTGCCTTTCGATCTCGCGGATCGACGACATGTATTCATCGAGCTTGCGGCGGTCCGTTGGGCCCAGGTCGCCCTGCAACTTCTTCGTGTCTTCCGTGACGAAGTCGAGAATGCTCTTGCGGAACTTGCTCTGACGCGCGCGCGCTTCGGGGCTTAGCGATGCCCCCTTGCCGAACAACCGCTCGAAGAGAGCGCGCGGATCGAGGATCGGCGGCAGCGGCTGACGGTCGTCGCGCCACGCCAGATTGTTGGTGTAGGCGCAGGAGTAGCCGGAGTCGCAATCGCCTGCCTGGCGCGCGTCTTCCATGCCCAGTTCCAGCGACGGAAAGCGGGTTTGGCTGCCGATCTTATTGGCCACAATCTGATCGAAAGAAATGCCGGACTTAATGTCCACGAGCGTCTTGCGAGGCTGCACTCCGGTCAGATAAGACGCGCAGCAGCGGCCATGATCCCCAGCCCCGTCGAGAAGCGCGCGCCCGCCGTTGTGGGTCAAATTTCCTAGCAGCGTGATGTCGTTGCGGTACGGTTCAAGCGGCTTCAAGATGCGCGGCAATTCACCGAGCGCCCCCTCGTAAGCAGGATTCCAATCTTTCGGGTTTATCCCGTTCGGCACATAGACGAATGCCATCCGCACCGGAGCCTTGCCTGGGATCTGGCTGCCCCCGAAGGCCGGCAGCATGGAATCGAGGAAAGGAAGAGCGATCGCCGCCCCCGCCCCTCGCAAAAAAGTTCGTCGTGCAAGCGCCTTGCGCGTGATCATTTGCTGGTTGTCCCCTTGCTGGCTAGCTTGTTCTGTGCAACGTATTCTCCGCGCCGCGATTGGAACGGCAGGCTGCGGACGATCTCGAAGATCATGGATTGAAACGGATAGCCCGAAGCAGCCAAGTTGCGGTTGATCTCCTCGACGGTTCTTCGATCATATCGCTCCAGGCCTCGTCCTAACCCATAGGTGAGCAGCTTCTCGGTCATGCAGCGCGAGAATTCCGGAAGGCTTTCGTTGAGGATAGCCCTCATCTCGGCAGGACCGTTGAACGTCTTGCCGCTCGGCAGCGTGCCACTCGCATCCACGGGAAATTTGCCGTCGGCAATCCGCCACTTGCCCGTGCCATCGTAGTTTTCTAGACCAAATCCAAGCGCGTCCATTTTGTTGTGGCAGGAAGCGCAAACCGCATTGGAGCGATGCTTCTCCATCTGCTGGCGCAAGGATGCCGAGCTGCCAACCGAAGCTTCGTCCAGGGCGGGCACATCGGGCGGAGGAGGAGGCGGGGGCGTCCCCAGAATATTGTTCAGAACGTACTTGCCGCGGATCACGACCGAGGTTCGGGTAGGATAGCTGGACACCGTGAGCACGCTGGCCTGCGTCAAAATCCCGCCGCGCTCATTGGAGGTGAGCTCGACGCGACGGAAGTCCGGCCCGGTAACACCCGCAATGCCATAATGCTTGGCAAGCCGTTCGTTTAGGAACGTGTAGCGCGCATCCAGAAACTCGGAGAGCGGCCTGTTCTCCCGCAACATGGCATTGAAGAACAGCCGTGTTTCGGTCTTCATGGCATCGCGCAGCTCGGGGCCCCACTCGGGAAACTTCTGCGGATCTGGCTTCACTGAATCGAGGTTGCGGATTTCGAGCCATTGGCCAGCGAAGTTGTCAGCCAAGGCGCTTGACCGGGGATCGTCGAGCATGCGTTTCACTTGGCTGTCCAGGATGCCGGGCGCTCGCAACCTTCCCATCTCTGCGGCGCTGAGCAACTCGTCGTCGGGCATCGAGCTCCACAGGAAGTAGCTCAAGCGGGACGCCAACTCGAGGTCCGATATTTTATGGACGCGACTTGGGTCGGCTGAATCCGGATCGCGCTCTACGCGGAAGAGAAAGTGCGGTGAAACCAGCATCGCCTCGATTGCCAGTTGCAAACCCTGCTCTACCGACTGGCCATCCGACTTCGCCAAGTTCACGAACCGCATCAGCGAGGCAACCTCTAGCTTTGACACAGGCCGTCTATAGGCGTGGTGGGCCAACGTGGCGACAATCCTCTCAACACAGGCGTTGCCCGAAGCGGGATTGCAGATCAGCAGCTTCTTGCGGCTGGGGCGTTCCACGTCCGATTTGAACGGCCCGACAAACGTGATGGAATCGAGATACTTGTTTTTCTTATTGTTGTAGGCTTCTTTGTCGGTGAGAGGCTTTACGAAATCATCCCCGATGAAGCCCGCGCGAAACGTGTGGTCGCCTTCCG
>JANXQZ010000444.1 GCA_025353235.1 Bryobacterales bacterium | reverse complement strand
GCCCGCCAGCGTGCGAATCAGACTGGTTCCTGACGGATGCAGGCATGGCCACAGCGGTTTCAACCAAGGCCATGCGGTTCCTTGCGCAACCTCTTGCGTAAACTCCGCCACCGCTCCCATGCCTTCAAACGGAAGCAACCGCCCCACCATCTGCGAAGCGAACTCCTCCGGCCTGCGGGCAACCACATTGGCCGAAAGCCGCAACGCGCCATGAATCAACCGCAGCGCCGCCGGATCTTCAAAGCGAGCGCGCACATAGTCCAGTTGCAGATCGTGCAACCCAATGCCGCGCTCCGGTTGAGCGGGCTGCTGCCACGAACTCAGCGAGCGATCCACGAAATAGCGGGCCGTCCGGCGGGCTTCGGGTTGGTTGACTCTCCACAACGCCTGCAAGACGACGAGCGGCGCAGGCACATCCTCCAACAGCACGGCCAGCTTGCGATAGCGGTCCTGCATTTTGGGTGGAAGCGCATCCATGCTGACCGCCAAGCTCTTGAAGAAGCTTTTCTGACCCTGGGGCAAGCGATCCTCAATGCCGCCGATATCGGCGCTTTCCAGGGCGTGAAGGGTATCGCGCCATTCAGGCGGGGATAACTCCCGAAGACTGGCTCCAATTTGCGCCACCGCCGCCGCTAATTCACCGCATTGTTGAATGATCCCGTCGGCTTCCGGTGGCAGCGCTTCGACGGCGATGCGGGCCCAACGCGCCAGCAAAACCCGCGCCTCAGGCTTACTCAGCCGGTTAGCCGAATACTTGCGGTCCGTTACGGCGTTCGCGATGCCGGCATCGCGAGTGGTGAAGAGAAATCTGGAGCGCGGGGCATCCACCAGAAGCGGCTGCAGATGGTCCAGGCTCCAGACGTCATCTACTACTACCAGTGCGGCCTTCTCTCGCAGGATCGTTTGGTAGCGATGCTTGCACGCCAACGGATTGTCCCAGCCGCTGAGGTCCGTTTCGCCCAATGCCTTCGCCACTTCGCGCATGCGCGTGACGAAATCGCCGTCCCACTCGCGCCCGATGGTAATCCACGCGATTCCGTCGGGGAACGCGCGTTGTACCACCAAGTCACGGCATAAGGCTGTGGCAAGCACCGTCTTCCCAATACCTCCCATTCCGGCCAGCGCTGTGACCGCGATGTTTGCGCCCTCGCCTTCCGTGAACACGAGGTCACGCAACTCGGCCAGGGGCTTCTCGCGAACGATGTGATTCTGGGGGAGATTCGGCACCGTGTCATAGCGCAAGGGGCGCGGGGCTGGAACGGCTGGGGCTCCGTTCGCGATATCGGCGAGTAACTCTGCCTGCTGGTCCGGATACTTGCGCCATTGTTTGGTTTTGAGGTGGATGGGCACCGGCGCATCGGTGACTGCTAGAACTGGAATCACCAGCTTGCCTTGGTCAAGGGCCCAGATCTGTTCCGCCCGGCAGATCTCCGAAACATAGGACGCTGGGGTCAGCACCGCGACCAGTACATCGCAGGCGTTCAACGCCGCCTCTAGCTCTTTGCTCCAGGACGCGCCACCATGAATCCGCTCGGTATCGAGCCAAACCTGGCATTCAGGTCCGTGCAATAGATCGCGCAGATGTTGAGCAGTGTCCGCTCCATCCTTACGGGCGTACGAGATGAATACGTGGCGCTCTAATGGTTTGAGTGGGGGAGGCGTTGACGTTATTGCCAAGGAACGAGCCTAACGAATGGTAACAACAATGCTATCCCTTTAGCAGGAAAATTATGAAAGACGAAAAGATTCGAGTCGGTATTATCGGTGCGGGTGGCTGGGCAAAATACGGGCACATTCCCGCACTGCAATCCTTAAAAGAGTTCGAAATCGTCGCGGTATCCAGCCGCAAGAAAGAGCTTGCCGAAGAGTACGCGGCAAAGTTCAACATTCTGCGTGCTTTCGGCGACGAGCAGTCGCTCATCACCCACCCTGACGTAGATCTCGTTGTGATTTTAGCTCTTGCCCCTGAACACGCGCGGCTCGTTAAAGCCGCGATCGCGGCAGGCAAAGATGTTTATAGTGAGTGGCCCCTTACGACGAGAACCTCCGACTCAGAAGAACTTCTGGCTTTGGCCGAAGGAAAAGGGGTCAGGCATGTAGTCGGCCTGCAACGCCGTATGGGGCCGAGTGCTCGCTATACGCGGGATTTAGTGAAGCAGGGATACGTAGGAAAAATTCGATCTGCTCGCCTGACTGGTAGTGCGGATGCTTTCCAGCCAATCATGCCGGGAGGATACGCGTGGGCTTTCCCCACCTCTAATTTTTCGCACATCCTTTCCATTTACGGTGGCCACTTTATGGACGCTCTTTTCCAATCCGTTGGCTTTCCGAAAAAGCTGACTGGGGTTGTAGAAAATCAGTTTCCCTTCATCACGATTGAAGAGACAGGAGAGAAGGTTCCCAACACCAGTCCGAACGAGGTGATGGTCGTTGGCACCCTGGAAGGTGGAGGCCTGTTTTCAGTTCAAATCGAAGGTGGTCAACAGCATCGCACCGGCCTCCAGATCGACATTACGGGCACCCAGGGCGTTCTCAGGGTTACGAACGCGCGTGCCTTTGAAAACAAAGAAGACAACTGAACAGGGACATCGGGGGATGATCCTCGATGTGTTTCAATCCGGGTTCGAGCCGCCTTGACTTAAATAGGAGGCTTCGCTTCGATGGCACCCGGAGGAATTGAAAATCGGAATGCATCCGGCGGAAAAGTAGGGTTGCTTTCGAAATCGGTAAACGTGATGGTGCGGACCGATCTAATGCCCGTCGTCTCGTCCTCGCTTTCTATAACGTCACGCAAAATCAACAGTCCAGCAGGATCGATGCACATAGTATGTACAGCGTTTACTGTTCCTCGCTTCCACGCGGCGCGGACCAACACACAGTGCAGATCTCCATCCGCGAGCCGAACGTGATCTCGGCCAACAACTGAGATGGAAGCCGGATTGTTGTCCAATTCGTAAAACTTATTCAGCGGAAGATCGCATTGGGGGGTCACTCTGGCTTCGCCCTTGTAGTAACTGTGGCCGTCGCCCGAGTAGAATATCTCGACTCCGTCGCAGACGAATATTGTTCGGTCGCTGCCGCTGTTGTGTCGGCTCATTTTCAGGGGAGGCTGTGCGGCGATCTTGATTCGAACTTCACTTTGCAGGTTCATACCACGGCCTGACATCCGTGAGGTCTCGACAACGTCAGCCCGCCAGCTGGTTGTGCTTTCTGCAAAGGATCGTGCCTTTCGAAGCAATTCAGTCGCATCCTCGACGATCTGGGCACGGACTGGCACAGAGATCAGAATGGCAATCACCAACAGGCGGTGCATCGCGTTCAGCTTACCATTCGACGACCGTTACAAATTGCTAGTCTAGCTGATCCG
>JANXQZ010000441.1 GCA_025353235.1 Bryobacterales bacterium | reverse complement strand
CACTGGCGCGGGAAGTCTCCAGTACTCGCCCTGCTCGGACCGCCCGTCGGCGTGGTAGCGCATCCACGAACCGGCTGGCAGTTTCTTGATCGCAAGGTAGGGGGTCCATGGATCCGGTATATAGGAGAACTGCAGATAAAGCTTCAGAGCTTCGGGATCGACGTCGAGCGGAACTCCCGCCTGGCGTAAACACTTCAGCTCGCTGCCGAAGAATAGCCCCTCGCGCAGCGTGGCGTAGTACAGCGGCTTTTTGCCAAACCGGTCTCGAACCAGGAGCAGGCTTCGGTCGCGCGCATCCCAGATCGCATACGCAAACATGCCCCGCAGCTTGGAAATCCCGTTCACTCCCTCTTCTTCATAGAGGTGAATCAACGTCTCGGTGTCGCTGTTGGTCCTAAATCGATGTCCGCGCGCGATCAGATCTTTCCGAAGGTCTTGATAATTGTAGATTTCGCCGTTGAAGACGACCCACACTGAGCCATCCTCGTTCGAAATTGGCTGATGCCCGGTACCCAGGTCGATAATGCTCAGGCGGCGCATCCCGATTCCGCAGCATCCGTCCATGTGATAGCCTTCGTCGTCGGGTCCGCGATGCCGAATCTGATCGCACATGGCACGCACCTGCGCTAACTCAGCCTTCTGCTGCCCGAGTCGAAATTGTCCGGCTATGCCACACATACGTATTAATTATCGCAAGCGGAACCGTTTTTAGGCACCCGATAAAATGGGTTTTGGTGAAAATCGCTTTAAAGTCCGCGGCCAGAGCACTGTTCCATCATGCAGGCGGTACTTGGGTAACCAGGTTCAAGTCCCGGAACGGCGCACGCATATTGATGTATCATCGCTTCCCGCCGGGGAGCTGCCTCGAAGCTCAGTGCGAACACCTTAAAAAATACTATCGACCGATTTCTCTCACGGAACTAGGTCTTTCTCTCCAACATAAGAGAAAACTTCCGCCGCTTGCGGTCGTGTTCACCGTGGATGATGGATACCGCGATTTCTTTCTGGAAGCGTTTCCCATCCTTTCGGCACACTCGATTCCGGCCATCGTTTTTTTAGCGACCGACATGCTCGATACAGGCAGATGCTTGTGGGTGGATTGGGTCGGAGTGCTGTTCAATGCCTGCTCGCTACCCAAGATCGAGCTGGAACTGCCAGGACGCCCGCCCGTGGAGTTTCGCCTCTCGTCGCCGCAGGACCGCAAGCGCGCCGCCTTAGAAACAAAGGCGGCCCTAAAGCTCACGCCGAATGATCAGCGGCTCTGGTTCTTGGCGAAGCTTCCAGGTCTGCTCGGCCTCGAAGCTCCGCCCGCCATACCTCCGGAGCACGCCCCGCTGAGCTGGGACGAGGTGCGCTTAATGGCGAACGCTGGCGTGGAATTTGGCGCCCATACAAGATCGCATCCGATCCTTTCGCAGGTGAACTCAGTGGACGAGGTTCGCGCTGAGCTGTGCGGTTCCAAGCAGCGCATCGAACAGGAGACAGGTCAGCCGGTGCTGCACTTTTGCTATCCGAACGGACACCTGTGCGATTTTACTCCTGAAACGGTTAGCATCGTCCGGGAATGCGGGTTCCTTACTGCGGTGACCGGCGAGAAGGGCATCAACTTCACGGATGCGGACCGCTACCAGTTGCGCCGCTTGCATCAAGAACCTTCGACTCCTTTAGCCCAGTATGCCCATCAGGTTGCCGGTTTCAGCCGCTAACTCCCAATTTCGAATGGACAGCCGCGGCCACTTGCCCAATGCTTTGTAGACTTTCCATGTCCTCCGGCTCGAACTTAAACCCAAATTCCTCCTCCAGAGCGAGCATCAGATTGAGTTGCTGCACGGAGTCCCAATTCTCAAGAGTGGCCGGGGCGGAGTCGGCCGTAATCTGGCCTAGCGGCACATCAAACAAATCGGAGGCTAGCCTGCGAATCTTCTCAGTAACAGGATCATTCATTTATTTTTCGACAGCCTCGATTAACTGCCTGGTCGGCGTATAAAGCCATGCGATTCTGCGGTTTCCGAACGCTACCGCAGGAACGGGCTTGCTCACAATCACGCATCCATTCGCGGCCAAGTGGGCAAGTGCCTCATCGAGGTCAGGGACTTCGTAGCAGGCGTGATATGCGCTGTTGCCGCCCTTCGTGAGGGTCCGGTGAATTGGCGAGTCCTCGCCCAACGGCGCTACCAGCTCAATCGTAATGTCGCCAGCGATTTCACGACCGAGAAAACAGACCGATACGCGCTGAATCGGATCGTCGAAAGGGCCGGAAATTAGCTGGTACCCGAACAGGTTCCGGTATACCGGCAGAGCCTTCTCGATCGATGCCACCGCCACGCCTAAATGATGGAATGAAAACGAAGTTCCGTCAATCAACCTACAGTGTACAGCGGGTTCGGGCGATATAGTGAGAAGAGTGCCCATCGAGTTTCGGCCCAGCACGCCGGCGGACTTACCCGGAATCAGCGCGCTGATGCAGGCTGCTTTCGAAGCTAATCCAGACGCCCCCTTCCTCGATCCAGGGCTGCTTCGTTGGAAGTATTTCGAGGCTCATCCGAGCGGCGGAAGTTATTTGATGGTGCAAAACGGGCGGATCGTTGCTCACGGATGTGCCTGGCCTGTCTCCTTAAAAGGAGCCGTCTGCCTCATCGATTGGGTAAGTGCGAAGGGCGTCCCCGGCGTGGGCATTATGTTGGCGCGGAAAATTTGCGGCCTTTCATCCATTACCTTATCTATCGGCGGATCCGCGATGACGCAACAGATCATGCCGAAGATTGGATTCGAGAAAAAGGGGGAATTGCATTCGTATGCCCGCGTGCTGCAACCTTGGCGGCAGTTCCAGACGCGCCCGGGTCGTTTGAGTGCAAGAGCGGTTGTCAGGCTTGGGCGAAATTGGGCGTGGAGTTGGGCACCCTCCGCTCTGACACGCGGCTGGGAGGCCGAGGTCTCTGAAATGCAAAACGAACCCATTCTGCATTGTCCCGGCGCGGAGATGCATGCATATAGACTGACCTACCTGGGCCGGGCAGCCGGTTCGGCCTTGGTGAGCAGAGTAGGTGGCCAGAGCCGAATCGTTCGGATTCGGCCTGAATTTCAAAACGAACCCAATTGGGAATCAGCTTACGCGGCAGTGCTCGAAGCAGTTTGCTCTTCGACCGATTCGTGCGAGATCATTGCCCTAGCTCATGACGGCCGATCCCGAAGGGCTCTGGAAGCAAACGGTTTTCGGGAACGCGCACGTCGATCGGTTTTTGTCTCCGATCCTCTGAAGCTGCTGAGCCCTAAGGACTATCCTCTCCCGCTAGACATGTTGGATGACGATCTGTTTTATCTGAACACACCCGACTATCCTTACTGGACCTAATGAAACTTCGCCGCAGCCCTCGTGAGATCGCGGATCGGTCTCTCCAGGAATTTCGAAATCTGGCGATGCTCTATCGTCCGCCTGTTCTCAAACTCGTTGCAGCGCCAGTCTCGCCTTTGCCGGGATTGGGAACTGCTAGCGCCAGCGACGTGAGCGACTTGGCAAAGCAGATCCGCGCTCACCAGTTCCCAATCTTGGGGCTAACGATTGATACCGGGCCGGATATCGCCTGGCGTCGGGATTACGTGCATGGAAAAGAGAGCGGGACCGACTACTTCCGGCTAATACCCTATCTTGATTTCCAAAGAGTTGGCGACCATAAGCTCATTTGGGAGTTGAACCGGCATCAGCATCTCGTCGTGCTCGCTCAAGCCTTCCTCATCGACGGCGATCAGGGCAATTTGAGCGAGATCCTTGATCAACTCGAAAGCTGGTTTTCCGCTAATCCATTTCAACGCGGAATTAACTGGGCAAGCGCGTTGGAAGTCGCGTTCCGGGCGGTCTCATGGATTTGGATATTTCACCTAGTTGGGGATCGCTTCGCGGTCGACTTTCGTGCGCGATTCCTGCAACAACTCTACCTACACGGCTGCCACCTCGAGAACAATCTGTCGTTCTACTTTTCGCCGAATACGCACTTGCTGGGCGAATCTGTCGCTCTGCATGCGTTGGGGAAGTTGTTTCCCACTTTTCCCCGCTCGCGTCAGTGGGTGGAATTGGGAGGCCGGGTAGTGAGGGAACAGATGGACGCCCAAGTTCGCGGCGATGGAGCCCACTTCGAGCAATCGACTTACTACCATATTTATGCCCTCGACATGTTTCGCTTCCATGCGCTCTTGGAGGAGCCTTCGGAACGGTACCGAATCGCGCTGCAGTGCATGGCTGAGTTCCTGCTTGCGATCATGGGGTCAGCGCGCCGATTGCCGTTTTTTGGCGATGACGACGGGGGCCGATTCTTCCACCCCTACGGGCCTCGAGATGAGTTCGGAAGGCGGTCGCTGGACGAGGCGAGCTATCCTTTTCCCCCCTTGCGATCTCAGTTGTTCCGCAAGTCGGGATTGGCCGTCATGATCTCGGGAGACGTGCATGTTGTAATCGATGGAGGCCCCTTTGGGCCGTGGGGCTCCGGCCACAGCCACTCCGACACCTTGAGCCTCATCGTTCGCAAAGGCGACGAAGATATTTTAATCGATCCTGGAACATACACCTACGTGGCGGATCCAAAGGAGCGCGATTGGTTCCGAGGGTCGGCCGCGCATAATACCATCCGAATCGATGGGCGCGATCAGGCGATACCTGCGGGCCCCTTCGGTTGGATTGATCAACCTGAAGTAACAGTTGAAGAATGGCGAGCCGATGCGGAAGAAGATTTCCTGGCAGCCCACTGCCTCTATGCTGGATTTACTCACCGCCGAACGATCCGCTTCTTGAAGCCAGATCGGCTCGTTGTCGAGGATCAGATAGAGGGCCCGCCGGGCAATCACGACATCGAGCAGTTTTGGCATCTAGGCTCAGAATCCGCCCGCCAGCGAATCATAGTTGATCCTTTGGGCGAGGTATTGGAGTTCTCCAGTTGCGCATCGTCGGCTTTCGGCGAAAAGCACCCATCGCCTGCGATTCGGTTGAGTAGGAGAGGCCCATTGCCCCAGCGATTCACGACAACAATTAACTTAGGACCATCTCAGTAACAGCCGTACTCTCGTTCTTGATGTGGGTCGCTGTCCGAAGCTCTATTGCCGGGACCACTATCCGATACCGAAATTCGCCCTCTTGCGTAAAACCCAGCTCATGATAGTGGCTTCGAACCAGACCATTTTTCTGAGTTGGGACATAAACGCCGACCACTTCAGAGATGCCTCGTTCTCTCGCCGCTTCCATCAGTCGGTCAAACATGAATTTTTCCATTTGCCGCCCGAGCACGCGACAACTCATCAGCCAACTGTCGATCTCCCACGTTGCAGGCTCGCCCGGACGGCAAAAAATAACTCCGATCAATCCGTAATCGCCCATGCGATCTGATAGTTGAAAGGCAGCAGCCCATGTTGAAGAATCTTCAGACAATTGCCGGACCTGAGCCTCCGTATACCGGCGCGTGGTGAGATTGAATTGATTTGTCTTATTCGTAAGCTGCGTAACGCGCTGGACATTTCCTTCATCCACAGACATGCAAGCGGCCCGAAGCTGCAGCTGAGCCAGAAATTCGTCCAGGGACTGAGACATTGCTTGTAAACTCTTGCGCGCAGCTTCCTCCTGGTACTGTCCGGCGCGAGCGCGATCTGCTGCTGAAATCGCAAGAGCGAAGAAATACCGGTGGCAAGTTAGCTGGCCAACATAACCGAACACGGAGTCGCCCAGTTCCACTACGGCCACCTCGGGAAGCTGTGACCGGACCCATTCCCGCTCGATCGGATTGTCGTCCAGAAATACGAAGCTGTCCAGCCCCAGGGAAAGCTTGCGCGCGATCTCTCTCAAGCTTGCTGCTTTATCATTCCAATTTGCCTCAAAGGCCGCAAAATCCTCCAGGCGCAAAAGCATGTTGGGATGCTTCTGAAAAGGCAGGCAGGCGTCCTCGTGGTTATTCTTCGAAGCGACGGCCAACAGGATGCCGCGCGCCTTCAGGTCCAGCATGTATTGCTGCAGTCGGCTGTGAGCATCTCCCGCCGGAGAACCCGCGCCAATCTTGATCCCATCCAGCCCATCTTCACCGATCACGCCTTTCCAGAGGGTATTATCCAGATCGGTCACCAGCACCTTGCGCGTCAACCCGAGGATGGCTCGAACATGCGCCAGCATGGCTTCGCCTAGGGCGGGAAGCGCTTCCGTCGAAGGGTGCTGCCGATAGCTGTACCACTGGCCAGGATCGTCCCAGCGCGCCTGCCCTGTCTCTCGCTGAAGCGCGGGAGTATCCAGAACCGAAACGTACGTCGGGGCCGATTCCAGGAGCGCGCGGTTTACTTGCTCGACATTTCCGTGGTCTTCCTCAGGCGGAAAAGCGAACGCGTGCTGCACAACATGACAGGCAAACCGATCGGAAAGATGCTTCCAGAGCAGTTTTTGGCCGTCCACGAAACCCGGTTGCAGATCCCTCCAGTTGGCCATTAGAAAGACCACGCTTGGGCGAAATTTAGTTAATCCGCTGGATGGATCGAGTATCTCCTGCGTGCTGGATCCGTACAACCCTTCATACACGCCAACTTTGATGCGATCTCGCAGGCATAGGGCCTGGACAATCGGGGACAGGAGGCTTGTTGTGCTCGTGGAAAGCAGGGCGATCCGGCATTCCCGCAGATGGGAATCCGCTTGGTTCGCAAGTTTCCGGATCAATCTCTCAGCTCTTGGAAAAAAAGCGTACTTAACGGGTTGTTCCAGTGCCAGACGTATTTGTGACATGGCGTCTTTCACGCGACCTAGATCGGAGAGCGCCCGTGCGTGGGCCAGAAGGTGAAACGGATCCCTCTCCTGGCTGATTTGAAAGAGCTTTTCCCAGTCCTCCGCGGCAGTTGCCATATCCGACTTATCGGCGGAAACGCGCGCTGTAAGATAGGCCGAGTTGGGCGAATCCCCCAGATGCAATTCCGCAGCATCGGTCCCTAGCCCGTCCAGGATGATGTCAACCAGTTCCGGGTGGAACGCGCCTCTGCAATCGGCCAGCGCCTCACTTGCGATTCTCAACTTCTCCGAATCGCTCGCCGTTCGCAATCGATAGGCGAGCGCCGATTCCATTTTCTGCACTCTCATCATGATCTTCCCGGCAAACAGCGACGGAATATCGAAGCCAGCTGACGTGCGTTTTCCTCCAGATTAAAGCGCTCCAAAACCCGCTCCCGGCCAGCTTGGCCCATCTGTCGCCGAAAGGCAGAATCGTCCATAAGCTTGCTAATCGCAGCCGCGAGACTTTCGTCGTCCGACGGTGCCACCAACAAACCATCTACCCCGTTGCGAATCAACTCCGGCACTCCAGTGATCCAGGTCGATACGCATGGAATCTCCATGGCCATAGCCTCCATTAGTACTCCTGGAACCCCCTCGGCGAAGCTGGCAAGGACGAACGCATCCGCCCCGCGATAGAGTTCGTCCAAGCGATCCTGCATCGTAAATCCATGAAATTCAACGTTCGTCTCAAGCCCCCGCGCTCTGACGTCTACCTCCAGACTTTGGCGGTCCGGTCCGCCGCCCACAATGTTGAGCCGCACGTTCCTGCCCGAGCGAACCAGTCGATCCACGGCCGCGACTAGGATATGCTGGGCCTTGACAGGTGCCAGTCGCCCCACGCAGATCAACTCAAACGGCGAAGGTTCTAGCCGAAACGGGCGCGCTGAAAATGCCGCCGGATCCACACCCATGTAAACGACTTCAATCTTCTGCCAATCGGCATAATCGGACGATTTCATTAGCTGGCTGCGAGCGTATTGGCTGATGGCGCGCACGAAATCGCAGGCCCGGACCTTCTCGCGAATCAGGAAGCCTGCCGGATCGTTGAACTCGTCGGGGCCATGAAAAGAAATCGACAATCCAATCGCGAATACCCTCTTGAGCAGCAGCCCAACCGTCGATGAGTAGTGTACGTGCAGATGAGAAAGTCCGTGAACCCCCATCCAACGCCCCACCATGAGCGCTTGGGTGAAATAGCCAAAATGAAACAGTGTAGAAGCAGGACGAAGTCCGCCGAGACCCAAGGCGTAGAAGAGTGTAGACAGGTATGCGGCAGGATGCGACACACATGCGCTTAGGTGTGCCCGGATCGCGCCCTTCAGACCGTCCGCCTTTACATAGTAAGTTCGAGACTCTTCGTCGCGCTCCTCTGGGGATAGTTTCTCGAGCGGCCGGTCCGGTGAGCGCACCGACGCCGTATGTACATCGAACGAGCGCCGGAGTTGCCGGATCTCGCGCAGAATTACCGCATGGTTGATGGCCGGGTGCTGCGCCACCAATATTCCGAGCTTCGGAAGGGTTTGCAACCCTAATTGTAGAGTAGAGAAATGCGGACTGATTTTCAGCGTGTGATCTGGATCGTGCTGGACAGCGTCGGCATTGGGGAAATGCCGGATGCAGCCGACTATGGCGATGTCGGCAGCGACACACTCGGGAATATCGCTCGACTCCGCAGGCTCCACCTGCCGAATCTCACCCGCCTGGGTTTGGCCAACATCAAGCCGCTGACAGGCCTTAATTCTGTGGAGGATCCGAAGGCGTCCTACGGCCGGTGTTCGCTCGCTTCGCCCGGCAAGGACACAACGACGGGTCACTGGGAAATGGTCGGCATTCATCTGGACAAGCCTTTTCCGGTATACCCGAAAGGATTCCCGCCCGAGGTGATCGACGAATTCGAACGGCGCACGGGCCGCTCGGTGCTTGGAAACAAAGCAGCTTCGGGCACTGATATTATCCAGGAACTCGGTGAGGAGCACGTGCGCACTGGCAAGCCGATTGTGTACACGTCGGCGGATAGCGTGTTTCAGATTGCCGCGCACGAAGACGTCATCCCGCTCTGGGAACAGTACAAGATGTGCGAAACTGCGCGGAGTATCTTGCGAGGGCCGTACGAGGTGGGACGAGTCATAGCGCGCCCGTTCGAAGGGGAGCCGGGTGCATATAAACGTACGACGAATCGTCGGGATTTCGCCGTGCCGCCCCCTCGGGGCATGCTGCTGGACCAACTGGAAGCGAAAGGAATCGAGGTCTATAGCGTGGGGAAGATATTCGACGTGTTCTTAGGGCGGGGAATTGGCCCGCATGAGAAAACCAAGAGCAACTCCGACGGCATGGGGAAGACGCTGGCCGCGCTCGATGAAGTGGAGAAAGGCCTCCTGTACGTCAATTTAGTCGATTTTGACCAGCAATATGGCC
>JANXQZ010000406.1 GCA_025353235.1 Bryobacterales bacterium | reverse complement strand
ACTGCATCTTGATGTCGCGGGCGATAGGTCTGACCAGAGCGTCCGGCTCGAGCGCGAGAACACTCAACTCAAACGCGCATTGAAGCAGCGCTATAGCTTCCCCAATATCATTGGCAAGAGCGAGCGCATGGTGCGCATTCTAGACTTGGTTAGTCAGGTTGCGCCCAGCAGGGCGACGATCCTGATTACAGGCGAGACGGGCACTGGTAAGGAATTAATCGCCAAGGCAATTCATGCCAATTCCGCCCGCGCGGATCAGATGTTCGTGGCTGTGAACAGCGGCTCCGTCCCGGCCGACCTGCTGGAATCGGCCTTGTTTGGGCATGTCAAAGGTGCGTTTACAGGCGCGATTGCATCCAGAAAAGGATATTTCGAGGTCGCGAACAAGGGCACGATTTTCTTTGATGAAATCGGAACAATCAGTCCAGAGACGCAATCCAAGCTGCTTCGCGTGATGCAGGAGCGGGAATTTATGCCAGTTGGATCCACGGAAACGGTGCGTGTCGACGTCCGGATTATTACCGCCACCAACGCCGACTTGCGGCGGCAGGTAGAGGAGGGAAAGTTCCGCGAAGATCTGTACTACCGGCTGAATGTGATCAATGTGGTTCTGCCGCCACTGCGCGAGCGCAAGGAAGACATTCCGAAGCTCGTCGACCACTTTTTCACCAAGTATTGCCGCGAGAACGAGAAGTTCTTAGACTCCGAACAGAAGAGCACGCTGCGCTTTGAGCCCGATGCGATGCAGCTTCTGGTTGACCACAACTGGCCCGGAAACGTTCGCGAGCTGGAAAACGCAGTGGAGCGGGCTGTGGTGCTAGCCTCAGCCGCAGCTGTTTCAGTGGACGTGTTGCCGGATTCCATTTTGCAGGCGGGAGGAGTTCGCATCCGGCGCGACGAGTCCGGGTATTTGCCGGCAGACGCTTCCCTATTCGAGATTTGCGCCGACTTCGAACGGCGAAAGATTATCGAGACTCTCGAGACGGTGAATTGGAGTCAGACCGACGCAGCGGAAGCGCTGCGCATCCCGCTCTCAACCCTCAACCAGAAGATCAAGCGCCTGAATATCGACGTGAAGCGTAAGGGGAATGCCAGTTCTGGGTAATAGGGCATCAGAAAATACCCCGTTTGCGTAGTGTACTTCACACTGTGTCAGCTTGACACAGGGTGTCTCATCCAGTATCCTTTAATTTCGTTCATTTTTAGGTAATCTCCGGCGCAGGGTTGCCCTCGCGTGTGTACTCCGTGGACCTCGCCGAAAATTAAAAGGAGATTCATGGAAGAGAAGCAGTACTTCGTCCTGGTCCTGGCCCACTCGCTGCACGGTAGACTTCGCCGCATTCACATCCCGCATAAAGCCCTCTACATCTGCCTTCTTGCCGGCGCGGTTTCTTTCCTTTTTGTTCTAGGATTTTTGTCCAGCTATGCCCGGATGAGCTGGAAGGTGTCCAATTACAATTCGCTTCGGCAAGAAGTTGACGTGCTGCGGTCAAAATATCGGGACTTGCAAAAGGTCACCAATGAGAAGAATGCGCAGCTCGCAACACTCGAAGTGTTCGCGAGCGAAGTTTCGGTCGCTTACGGCCTGAAGCGCAAGTCGGCGGGCGTGGACGCTCCCGCGATTGGGCTGAATCCAAACTTCAGGGAATCGCTGGATCAGTACGATTTTCTTAAATCGGCGTCGATTTCTGCGATATTTCGGAATTATCCGAAGCAGTGGCAGACCAATGTTCGGCCGAGCTTGTGGCCCCTGGATGGGCGTTTGATGAGTCCTTTTGGCGGCCGAAGCGATCCGCTGTCGGGCGAGGGCGCGATTCATACCGGTGTCGATCTTTCCGCACATCTCGGGACTTTAGTGCGGGCAACCGCTGACGGTGTGGTGGCTTATGCTTCGTGGAGCGGACAATACGGAAAGCTAGTCGTAGTGGATCACGGCAACGGCATGCAGACCTACTATGCGCACCTGTCGGAGTTCGAAGTGATCCCTGGCCAAGAAGTTCGCCGCGGCGACAAGGTCGGATTGTCGGGCAGCACCGGAAAAAGCACTGGCCCCCATCTGCACTATGAGGTGCGCTTGGGCGGAACGCCGGTTAACCCTTATCCCTATTTAGCCCAGTCTCCCGTCTCGCTCACCGCGAAACCTCAGCGGGATCTGCCGTTTTGAAGGCGCCTCCGTCGGGGTTGGCTGTCGTGTCTGCCCCATTTTTGTTTTTCCACCCCAATAAACTGGTAAGCTAATAGGTCGATCTACTCTCGAAAGGAGAAGCCTGCCTTGAAAGCTTCCAAGTTGCGGCTGCTTGCTACGGGTATGGGCATAGTCCTTCTGACCTCTGCTTACTACCAGACTCACTCCGCCTCCATCATGGCGGAATCCGCCACGGCATTTCTGAATTCGCTGACCCCGGAACAGCGTGCTCAGGCCACATTCGATTTTAAGGATGACCAGCGCTTTGACTGGCATTTTATCCCGAAGCCTCGCAAAGGACTTCCCTTGAAGGAGATGGCTCCCTTCCAGAAGCATCTGGCGCACGCGCTGCTATCCGCAGGGCTCAGCCAGCGCGGCTATATTAAGGCCAGCACGATCATGAGCTTGGAAGACGTGCTCAGGATTATGGAGAAGGACGACGGGGTGCGTCGCAATCCGGAAGGCTATTTCTTCAGCATTTTTGGCCAGCCGTCTGACAAGGGCACTTGGGGCTATCGCGTGGAAGGCCACCATCTTAGCCAGAACTTCACGGTGGTGAATGGCAAAATTGCGGGCAGCCCGAGCTTCTTCGGGACCAATCCCGCAATGGTTCCGGATGGACCTCGCAAGGGGCTGCGCGTCCTCGCACGCGAAGAAGACCTCGGCCGCGATCTGATTCACGCGTTGACGCCGGACCAGAAGAAGATCGCCATCGTCGACAAGGAAGCTTACAAGGATATCTTCACAATGGCTTCGCGGAAGGCAGCTCTCACGGGCCAGCCCAACGGACTGCAGGTTTCGAAGATGACCGCCAAACAGCGGCAATTGTTGCAGGAGCTGCTCGACGAATACTGCTACAACATGCCCGACCAGCTAGCGCAATCGCGTGAGGACGAGATCAAGAGAGCTGGAGACAACGTGTATTTTGCGTGGGCAGGTCCGGAGGAGAAGGGCGACCCGCACTACTATCGAATCCAGGCGCCCACTTTCCTCGTAGAATATGACGACACCCAAAATGGCGCGAACCACATCCACAGCGTTTGGCGCGACTATGAGGGCGATTTCGGGCTTGATCTGCTGAAGCAGCACTACGAAACGAGCCATCACTAGCCAAACCATGGATAGCAGGTAGGTGGTCGTTTACATTGCTCGGCTCAGCATAGTGAATACTCAACCGAGCCGTCGCGCATTTTTGTCGCTGTTGCCGACGGCCTGCGGCTTGGCGGCCGATAAGGGCGTGCTGCTTCCTTCCGAAGCTGTACGTTACTCGGACCCTGCGACGGAGTTGCCCGTCCTGCGGCTGACCGATCCAAGCCACACGAGTTTCCTGCCTGCGTATTTCGGTCGTCCGATCTCCCGCCGAGCCAACTTCTTGCTGTATTCCAATGATCGGAGCGGGGAGTTTCAAGCGTACCGCATGGATTTGAAAACCGGCGAGTCCCGGCAGCTGACCAGCGTCAAGCGGTTGGAAACGGCATCGCTGACGCTGATGCCGGATGAAAAGAGCTGCTGCTACGTGGCGGACGGGGTGGTTTCGCAAGTAAACTTTTCGAATTCCCGCGTGCGGGAGATCTGCCGGATTTCCGATGGGTTTGAGGCGGGGAACGGTTTCAGTATTTCGGAAGATGGCGTTTACGCGTTCTTAGCGGAGCGAAAGCCGGGGAAGTCGCGGCTTAGACTCGTGAACTTTGCAAAAGGCGCGACAACGACGATCGTGGAGGGCGACGATGAGATCACCGATCCGGAGCCCCGCCCACGGCGTGCCGGGGTCTTATACCGGCTCGGCGGCCGCGAACTTCACGTGGTGAACTACGACGGTGCCCAAAATCAAAAATTGCGGACGCAGGCTGGCGGACTAGGTCCTGCATTCTGGTCCTCGGACGGAAGGACCGTGGAATATCTTGGACTTCCCGATGATCGCAAGCGTCTGAACAGCATCCGAGAATATACGGCTGATGCAAACGAAGATCGATTGCTCGCACCTACTAGCCAGTACGTCCATTTTGGAAGGAACGCCGATTCCAGCGTTTTCGTCGGATCGGGCGGGAGCAAAGCCTCCCCATACTTGCTGCTCCTGGTGCGGGCTGTGAAGCGCGAGTTGACTTTATGCGAACACAAGGCGAGCGATCCCAGGATGGTCGCGCCTATCTTTTCGCCGAATAGCCAGAAGGTGTTTTTCCATACCGATCGGCATGGCAAGCCGGCGATCTACTCGATGGGCGTAGATCGGCTGGTCGAAGAGACCGAGTAAGTTTGTTCGCTGGGTGCTAGCGCATTAGCATCTCGTCAAAATCGTACCCGCGCGGTTCCACCAGCCGCATTTTCTCTTTCTGTTTAGCCGCATACATGCGCCTATCGGCCTCGCTTAGCAGTTGTTCCGCATCGCTGCCATCGTCGGGATAAGACGCGTGTCCGATGCTGAGACCCAGTGTGTCCACTCCGCAAACCTCTTTGCCTGCCTCCCTAGTGATTGTATTGAGACGGGCCGACTTAGGCTGAAGCTGGTCAATAGTGAGACCCGGAAAAATAAGCACAAACTCATCTCCGCCCATGCGGGCCACGTAGTCGTATTCCCGACAGCTTTCCTTCAACTTGCCTGCCGCTACTTTGAGCAGCCGATTTCCCTCTAGATGGCCGAACTGATCGTTGACCTGCTTGAATCCGTTCAAATCGCACACCAACACAATCAGCGGAGTTCCCGTTCTTCGGCAGCGCGCCAGTTCGTTATCCAAATGCTGGAACAACGATCGCGCGTTTGGAAGACCCGTCATGTAATCGGTCGCGGCCAAATTCTCGGCTTGCTGAAATTTCAAAGCGTTCTCCACTGCGAGCCCAATCTTGGGGGCGATCGCCAGCAGAATGCGGAGATGGTCTTGGGTGAAAGCGTCGCGCTCGGCTTGGTAGAGAGTCAGAACTCCGGCCAAGTTGGTGGCTCCAAAGAGCGGAACCGACAGGGCGGATCGTAAAGGGCTAAACTTGCTTTCATCGCATGCGTACCCGGGTTCTACGGTCGGATTTCCATTGATCACGGGTTTGCGATTTTCAGCTACCCATCCGGACAATCCCTGCCCGAATGCGATCTCAAGGGTGGAGAAAAGCCGAAGATTTTCGCCGATCACGTATTCGGGCCTTAGAACGCGCTCATGCGGCACGTAAATGGCAAGCGAGTCGTAGGGAATTATGCGCTTCACCCGCAGGGCGGCCAGCGAGAGCGTTTCATTCAAGCTCAAGGAAGTTCCCAGGTCCTGAGCCAGTTCGAAGAGTGTCTGCACTTCTTGTCCGGCTGCGGCGATGGAAGACATAAAATCAGTCTTGTTCCCAGTTGCGCCGTCGACTGGCGATTGAGAACGCTCGAAACCCGTGGCAGGTGCCAGCCCACGCTCCACCTTCACATGGGTGGAAAGCCGCGCCGAATCCTCTCCGGCTTGATTGGCTAGTTTCTCGAACTCCAGGCACCGACGCTGCAGGACTGCCACTACGCCCGGATCAAAGCTTGTGCCAGACTCGGACACCACCTTGCGCAGAGCGTCTTCAATCTTGATGGCTCTCCTATACTGCCGGTCCGAAGCAAGAGCATCCAAGCAATCAACGGCGGCCAGAATTCGCGCGCCCAAGGGAATGGCCTCCCCTTTTAGCCCATCGGGATAACCGGTGCCATTCCACTTTTCGTGATGAGACCGAACAATGGGCGTCACGGGATAAGGAAAGCGAACCCGCTCGAGAATCTCGGCTCCCACAATGGGATGGATTTTCATTTTTTCGAACTCTTCCGGGGTGAGCCGCCCCGGCTTCGAAATGATGTGTTCGGGAATCGCGAGTTTGCCAATATCGTGCAGCAGAGCCGCCGCACGAAGCGCTTCCATATCGGATTGGCTCAGCTGCATATCCTTGCCAACCTCGATAGCATAGACCTGAACACGCCGCAGATGATCGTGCGTGGTCTGGTCCTTAGCTTCGATTGCCAGCGCCAGCGCTTCGATTGTCCGCAAATGCACCGAGGCCATTTCTTCGGCATGCTTCGTGCAGTCGTCCACCCGAGCCAGGTGCATCGAGTATGAGCGATACGCCAAATACGCGATCGGCACAATCAGCAGGCCGCTTTGCCAGCCCACTGTTCTGGCCAACATGGCCGTGGACCCTGCCAAGGCCGCACCCGCGAGATAATATGGAAACGACCAGAAGTACCCGGTCCGCCACACCTTCAGCAGCGACTCCTTCTCGCACAGGCAAATTACCGACGATATTGTGAAGGTGTTCACCCCGAAGAAAACTGCGGTCGCGAGCAGCAGCAGCAGCGCCGGTTCAAAGTGCCGCGCATGCAGCAGGGAAGAATGATACGTGGCAAAAGCCATTGAGGTGGCCAGCGCCATGTTGCAGATATTGAAGATTGCGTATTGAAAGCCGGGCCGCTCGGAACCCTCACGCCCGTCGCGGTAAAAGCTTTGTAAGAAGGTGGCCGCGCAGCCGAGAAGCAGCGTCTCCGACAGGCTGAATTCTAGTAAGCCAAATAGCACATAGACAAAAAATACGGGCATCCCGCCAGCGAGAGACGCCAGGGTCACTGTGAGGCGGCAGGACGCCAACGCTAACGTCAAGCAGATCAGGTAAGGAAAGAAATCCCTCGTCTGCCACATCGAGAGTGCAGTGACGAGCACGCCACTCCCTGCCAGGATTACAATCCCGCCATATAGTTTCGCTATTGAAGGCATCGCTTAGAGAGGTGAGTCTGCACCTTTGATGCCAAGCGCCAAATACGTCATCTGCTTGCTTATCGACATTGCCGAGCGGGTGCGTTAGACAATTCCGCCGACAAAGTGGCGCGCAACGAGACAAATTGGCATCGGCTCTGCCGGCCGTACGTTATCCTGAAATTCATGCCCGCTCCCAGAATGGCTTTCATCGCGTGACCATCCTCGGACTGGGCGGCCTCATCAACGACCCTGCCTGCACCATCCTGAGGCATGGAAAGCTGGCATCCGCAGTCGAGCAGAAAAAGGTAGCTCGCCATACTCAGCCCGGAGAACTGCCTGCTGAAGCCATTGCCATAGCCCTCGATCTCGCTGGCATCAGCGCCTCCCAAGTCGATTGCGTGGCCCTCGTCCGTCCCTTCTCCACCGGCCCCGAAAGCGAACTGCATCTCTCCCTGCGCGAGCGCTTCCCGCACGGCCAGCTGGTGGTAGTGGAACATCATGCGGCGCACGCCGCCTCCGCCTATTACGCCTCTCCTTTTAACGAAGCTACCGTTCTCACGCTGGATCGAATCGGCGATTTCCGATGCGGCGCAAGATGGACCGCGAGCGGCAACGAAATGCGGCTCCAACGCGAGCTGTATTATCCCGATTCGCTGGGCGATGTCTATGGTCGCGTCACGGAGCTGCTTGGCTTCCAGGGCAACGCCGACGAACATAAGGTTCAATGGCTCTCCACGGCCGGCACGGGAGACTTCCAGCCCCTGTTTGAAGAGATTCTGGGCGGAGGCGATTGGCCTCAGGTGGACCGCACGTTTTTCGTTTCCGATCGCCCCAGTCGCGGCGGCTTCAGCCCAAAATTCTATGATCGGCTGGGCCTGGAGGACGTGGTTCCCATTCCAGATTCGATGCGTCCGCTCATCGCCGCAGGGGTCCAGAAAGCGCTGGAGTCCACCGTTCTGCGTATGGCAGGCGATGCTCCGAACCTCTGTCTGGCCGGGGGGCTAGGCTTTAATGCGCTTCTGGTGGGCGCTCTGGAGCGATCGAAGAACGTCTTCGTCCAGCCCGTCGCCGGGAATGCGGGCACGTCCCTGGGCGGCGCGCTGCATGCTTGGCACGCGGTTTATCGACAGGAGGATCGCATCAGCCTGGAAGATCTGTGTTTGGGCCCGGGTTACTCGGCTCAGGAGATCAAGCCTATTCTCGAGAATTGCAAGTTGCGCTTTCGTTATCTGGCCACCACCGGCGATCTGATTGCCAGCGCGGTCCGGGAATTGAACGACGACAAAATCATCGCATGGATGCAGGGACGCATGGAGTTCGGTCCGCGGGCGCTGGGGAATCGCAGCATTCTCGCCTCGCCGAGAAACCCTTACTCGACTGAGAACCTGAATATCTTCATTAAACATCGAGAACCCTTCCGCAAGTTCGCCGCGTCTGTTCCGGCCGAACTGGTTTCTGAATACTTCGACGCCGGACCGAACGCCCGCTTTCTCGCTACGGTCGGTCGAGTAAAGCCGGCCCATCGCAAGACGTTTGAAAGCGCGATTCTCGGAGACGACCTTGTGCGCGTGCATGCAGTAGCCCACGCCGACAATCCGCTGTACCATCGGCTGTTGCATGCCGCCGGAACCGCAACGGGGCTGCCAGTGCTCTACAACACGAGCTTCAATCTTTTCGGAGATCCGCTGGTCTGCACGCCTCGGGATGCGGTTCGAAGTTTCTACTCTTCCGGGATAGACGCGCTTTTCGTAGGCAATTTCCTGCTGGAAAAATGAGCAAAACCATTCTTGGACTGGCGTTGATTGCGTTCGCGGCCCACGCGGCTGCAGCTACCCAATACATTCGATTCGGGAAGCTGATAGACGGCAAGGGCAAGGTGTGGACGAACGTGGCGGTGGTCGTGGAGAACGATCGCATCCGCAGCGTAGAACCCGGCGGGCCGCCACCTTCAGGAGCGGAGGTCGTGGATCTGCGGTGCTACACCGGCATCCCGGGGATGATCGACGCTCACACTCACATGACGTACTTCTGGGACCAGACACCGGGCACGAAGCCTTGGGCTCAGGCCTCCTCGCGTCAATCGGCGATGACTGTTTTTCTCGCCCAGGAGAACGCGCGCAAGACGCTCGAAACCGGCGTGACTGCAGTGCGCGATTTGGGCTCGTCGGAATATGCCGACATCGCCATGCGCGATCTAATCAACCGGGGCGCGATGGTGGGGCCGAGGATGTTCGTGGCAGGCTACGGCTTGAGCGTAACGAACCGCCAGCACGATCGCGTACCGCCCCCTCGTCGGGTATGGCCGACGGTGTGGCCGAGGTGCTCCGCGTGGTGCGGCAGCAGGTGGCTGCGCGGGCCGACGTGATCAAGATGTATGCTTCCACCGGGAGCGATCAAGATGTCACGGGCTTCCAGACCTTCACGTTCGACGAGATCAAAGCCGCCGCCGATGCCGCGCACGGATTCGGTCGCAAGCTGGCGGTCCATTCCTACGGGCCGGACGGTGCAAGAGACGCTGTGCGAGCCGGAGCGGATTCGATTGAGCATGCGACGGATATGGATGACCAGACCATCGCCGAGATGGCGCGGCGCGGAACCTTCTACGTTCCGACCATAGACCACAACCGCTACTACGTCGAGCACCGCCAGGAGTTCGGTTATGGCGAAGACGTGGCGGCGCACCTGAACGACTACATCGAGCGGAATCTTGAGACTGCGCGCCGCGCCCACAAAGCGGGCGTTCGCTTTGCCATGGGCTCGGACGCTGTCTTCACCGGGTTCGGCCAGAATACCCGCGAATTGGAGTGGTTCATCAAAGCTGGCATGACACGAGCAGGCGCTGACCGCTGCTACCACCAATGGCGCTGCGCTGCTTGGATTGGAGAAGAGCCTGGGAGCTGTTGCGGCAGGGTACTTTGCGGATATTGTCGCGGTGGAGGGTGATCCACTGCGTGATATGGGCGTGGCGATCCGGAACGTGCGTTGGGTGATGAAGGGCGGAACGGTGGTGGTGGACCGCACGCGGGTCTCGTCCAAATAAGAGAGCCGGCAAAAAACTGAGCGTTGTTGACTATGGAAAGAATAGGCTGCAAGTTGCTCCTTTGGTGCTTA
>JANXQZ010000365.1 GCA_025353235.1 Bryobacterales bacterium | reverse complement strand
CTGGACGAGCCGACCGCGAGTCTGGATGCCAGAGCCGAGTACGAAGTATTCCTCCGGTTTGCAGACCTGACTCGAGACAAAATGGCGGTGCTCATTTCCCACAGGTTTTCCACAGTTCGCATGGCGGACCGCATTTTGGTTCTGGAAGATGGCCGCATTCGGGAACAGGGCAGCCATCGGCAGTTGGTGGCCTTGGGCGGCCGATACGCCGAGCTGTTCGAACTCCAGGCTGCCGGGTACCGCTGACATCAGTATTAAAAGAGCGCTCCTCACCTTCAAAGTAAGTTAGACTAACTAGGTCCTGGAGCTCAGTAATATGGTTAGGAAATTTAGAAAGAGTCTTTTTTCGTGCTTGACTTCTTTCGCCCTGCTTTTTTCGGTGGCATCGTCGACTAAGTTAGTGGCAGCGACGGCGCCTCCGTTGGGTACCGCGCAGAGCTTCGCTGTTCTAGGCGCCTCCACGGTGACCAATACGGGCCTCACAGTCGTCACGGGAGATCTGGGTGTCAGCCCAGGATCGGCGATCACCGGCTTTCCGCCGGGTGTCGTCGTGAACGGGACGATGCACGCGGCGGATGCAGTCGCCGCTCAGGCGCAGTTGGATGCCGTGACCGCGTACAATTTCCTGGCAGGTCAGCCGTTCACTACGAACTTAAGCGGTTTCGATCTAGGGGGGCTCACGCTGGGCCCAGGCGTTTATCGTTTTAATTCGTCGGCTCAGTTAACCGGAACGCTGACGCTCGACGCTCAAGGTGATCCCAATGCCGTTTTCATTTTCCAGATAGGCACCTCGCTGACCACTGCAAGCAACTCGGCTGTAGTCGTAATAAACGGCGGGACAGCCTGCAACGTGTTTTTCCAGGTCGGCAGTTCCGCGACTTTGGGTACAAGCACACAGTTTCTAGGAAGCATTTTGGCGAATATCAGCGATACTTTGACGACGAATGCAACCGTGTCGGGCAGAGTGTTCGCTCTAAACGGCGCAGTGACGCTGGACACGAGCCGAGTTTCAGGCTGCTCGGGCACGCTTCAGGTTTGCAAAGTGGCGGGAGCGGGCGTTGCTCCCGGAACGCTTTTCTCATTTAGCGTGGCGGGAACACTGCTCACCGTTCCCGCTGGCCTTCCCCCAGGGGGTACTTGCAGCACGGCACTGGCGGAGCCGGTGGGCACAGTGGCAGTTGTCGAAACATTGCCACTGGGCGTGGCATTGACCGCTGTCGCCACTTCGCCGCCCGGCGCGCTCGTCAGCAGCAATCTGGCTCTCGGCACGGCCTCCGTGTCGGTCGGATCGGGGGGGTTGACTACCGTCACCTTCACGGATGCTGTTCTTCCGACTGGTTTTGTTCAAGTGTGCAAAGTGGCAGGAGCGGGGGTCATCCCAGGAACGCCCTTCCAATTTAATTTGGCTGGAGCCCCGCTCACCGTTGCCGCTGGCGCTTGCAGCGCGCCGCTCGTGGAACCAATAGGCGCGTTGGGAATCACTGAAACATTGCCATTGGGGGTTGGGTTGACCGCTGTCGCTACTGCGCCTCCAGGCGCGCTGGTCAGCAGCAATCTGGCTCTCGGCACGGCCACCGTAACTGTTGCAGTAGGAGCGACTACCGTCGTAACCTTCACGAATGCTGTTCTTCCGACTGGTTTTGTTCAAGTGTGCAAAGTGGCGGGAGCTGGGGTCATCTCAGGAACGCCATTCCAATTTAACTTGGCTGGAGCCCCGCTTACCGTTGCCGCTGGCGCTTGCAGCGCGCCGCTCGTGGAACCAATAGGCGCGTTGGGAATCACTGAAACATTGCCACTGGGCGTTGGGTTGACCGCTGTCGCTACTGCGCCTCCTGGCGCGCTGGTCAGCAGCAATCTGGCTCTCGGCATGGCTACCGTGACGGTCGCGGTGGGAGCGACTACCGTCGTAACCTTCACGAATGCTCTTCTTCCGACTGGTTTTGTTCAAGTCTGCAAAGTCGGAGGACCGGGAATATTCCCAGGAACGCCCTTCCTATTTAACTTGGCTGGAGCCCCGCTTACCGTTGCCGCTGGCGCTTGCAGCGCGCCGCTCGTGGAACCAGTAGGCGCGTTGGGAATCACTGAAACCCTCCCACAAGGCGTGGCGTTGACCGGTGTCGCCACTTCGCCGTCCGGCGCGCTGGTCAGCAGCAATTTAGCTCTCGGCACGGCTACCGTAACGGTCGCGGTGGGGGCGACTAGCGTCGTCACATTCTTTGACGTACTCATTCCGGCTCGAGTCGTTGACGCGTTTCTAATTCGCTATGCCGCGCACTTGGACGTCGGTGACTCATTCATCGATCTCACCAACACCGGAGCTAGCTCGACGGTGCCGTTCCCTGGGCAAAACGGTAATCTATGCGCGAACGCGTACACGTTTTCTCCCGACGAGCAGTTGGTCTCGTGCTGCAGCTGCCTGATCACGCCGAACGGTCTGGCTTCGCTGTCGGCCCGCACCGACTTGATCAGCAATACCCTTACTCCAGGCGTTCCCACGTCCATTGTTGTGAAGCTAGTGGCGACGACGGGGACGACCAACGCAACTTGCAATGCCGCCACGGCAGGTACCGGCACAAACCTTCTTACTCCGGGCTTATCAGCCTGGGGTACGACAATCCATCCTCTTCCCGTGACGCCCGCAACTCCGGCAACCTCGTATGGAGAGACGGAGACGCCCTTTGTACGAGCGACTCTGAGCGTTGCAGAACTTACGCGAATCACCGCCCTTTGCGGGTTCATTCAAACCACCGGTAGCGGCTATGGCATCTGCAAAAGTTGTCGGCTGGGCGGCTTGGGCGCAGTCAAGGAGTAGTCAGCACGCCGATATTCTGGATCCGACCAGGCGGACAATGTTGCCCCTCGTCGGCTGTTGCGGGTGGAGCGAGGCTCAACCTCGGTACGTCTCGCATTTTCCCGTGATCGAGATTCAGACAACGTTCTATCATCCCCCTGACGTAAAAGTAGCAGCCAAGTGGCGGGCTCTTGCCCCTCCTGGATTTCATTTCTGCATCAAGGCTTGGCAACTGATCACCCATTTGGCTTCGAGTCCCACTTACCGCCGCTTGCGTTCGCCCGTTCATTCCAAGGACAAGGACGGTTGCGGATTTTTCCAAGACACGGAACAGGTTTGGCAGGCCTGGAAACAGACTCTCGAAATCGCCGAAGTCGTGCAAGCAAGCGTGGTGCTCTTTCAATGCCCCGCTTCGTTCAAAGCCACACCTGGGAACGTCCGGAACATGTCCAAATTTTTTCGGAAGATCGGCAATCAACCCTTTCGCATGGCATGGGAGCCGCGCGGTGCGTGGCCGCCCGAGCTCGTCCGCCAACTATGCGTGGAACACGGGTTGATTCATTGCGTGGATCCTTTCATCAGCCGCTCTGTTTATGGCGATCAACTGTACTGGCGTCTGCACGGCAAGGGTGCGTATTCCTATCGATACACCGACGAGGATCTTGAATACTTGGCAGAGATGTTTCTTCTAGGGCAACCCGACCGGCCAGGATACGTTCTCTTCAATAATGTCTCGATGAAAGACGATGCCAACAGGTTCATGCAGCTGCTTCAACGAAGTGCTGCGGCAGAGTAGAAGCCTACAACATACGGTCGCGCTGCACGGTCCGCATCTCGTCGATGATCCGCTCGAACACGCGCTTTACCGCTTCGGGAGATAGCGGCCCTGCATTGTTCTCCTGGACGTTGCGGAACACCGCGTCCTCGCGCTTCGGTTCGTAGATCGGCATCGCAAACTGCTGC
>JANXQZ010000254.1 GCA_025353235.1 Bryobacterales bacterium | reverse complement strand
CCTTTAGGACACCACAAACAGAACGCACACCGAAATAGTAGAATTCAGATTAGTAGGAATGAGAGCCCCGCAGCTAACTTAACTACTCATTTCAAGGACGATTCCAAGATGACGATCTCCCCTTCTGCGCGTAATATCGCTGTGTTGCTGTGCATCGGGCTGACAAGCAGCGCTTGTGCTCAGACCATTCCAACTGCTCAGCCCTATGATTTTAAGCCAGTAAGAATTGTAGGGGGAGGATACAGCCCGGGGTTAATCGGACATCCCGCCGCGCCTGGGCTACTGTATTTGCGAACCGACATTGGCAGCGCGTACAAATGGAATCTCGGCGCCAATCAATGGATCCCGCTGACGGACTATCACTCTCCCGCAAACTATAACTTGAACGGGCCTGAGAGTATTGCCTTGGATCCCACCGATCCCAATCGCCTGTACATCGCGGCCGGTATGTATACAGGCGGTCCGAAAGCGTTCCTGGTCTCGGGCGATCAAGGTGCCACCTTCGCCGAGTATCCTGCTCCCTTCCGCATGGGCGCCAATAATAATGGGAGGGCCGCTGGCGAGCGTCTCGCGGTGAACCCTTTTAATCCCAGTCAGCTCTTCATGGGTACGCGCCTGAACGGATTGTGGAAGAGCGAGGACGGCGCGCAAACCTGGACACAGGTATCGAGCTTTCCGGTTGCTTCCTCGAACGATGGCTTCGGCGTCCAATGGGTTGTGTTCGACCCGCAACATGCGGATACGATATACGCCGGAACATACACCGACAATCTCATCTACCAAAGCACCAATGACGGCGCAAGCTGGAGCCCGCTTCCGGGTCAGCCGCTCACTTGGCCTTTCTCAGTCGCTAGCGGAACCCGCGCGCCCTCAGCCAACCGGGCTTTGGTGAACCCCGACGGCAACTTGTATGTGACGTTCGGCGACCAGCCGGGCCCAAACACGATGAACTACGGTCTGGTGATGAAATTCAATCCTGCCGATTCGTCGTGGACGAATATTACGCCTGCTTTCAACAATGCCGACGGCCAGAGCGGGCCCCGTGGAGGGTTTGTGGGGCTCACGGAGGATCCAAATCAGCCCGGCGTGGTTGCGGTCAGCACCTTCGACCGCTGGTATCCGGTGGATACAATCTACGTCACGCGAGATGGCGGCCTAAGTTGGGTGGACCTCGGCCACGTCACGTCTGCAGGGGGTGTCGACGGGATTGTGCAAGGGCAGTTTTACATGGATCCGTCCGTATTTGCCATCGCTCCCTGGTTGACTTTCGGCAATACCTCATCTCCTCAATCACCCACGCCGACGGCTCGGTTTGGCTGGTGGATTTCGGCATTGCTGCTGGATCCAACGAACCCGGAGCATCTCATGTTCGCCACAGGAGCGACGATTTACGCTACCGACAACCTCTCGGCGGCATTTGCTGGAACCCCTCCCACCTGGTATGTGCAAGCCCTTGGCGTGGAAGAAACGGCTGTGCTTGCACTCATTAGTCCCACAGACGGTGCGCACCTGCTCAGCGGCGTCGGGGACATCGGCGGTTTCCGGCACGATGACTTCGGGACCGCCACCCAGATGTTTACGAATCCGGTTGCAGTAACAGTGGGCAGTCTGGATTGGGCAGGCCAGAATCCCGCCATGATTGCGCGGGTACAGAATCCTAGCCGCGCCTCGACTTCCCCGTGCAACTATGGCGCTCTCTCGAGCGATGGCGGGACAACTTGGTCGCCCTTTGGAGGTTGCGCCTTGGGAGGAAACAGCGGCAACGGTGGCTCAATTGCGATTGATGCCAGCGGCACCACGCTCATGTGGACTGCTTCGAGCGGCTCCAGTGTTCCTCAGTACGCGACAACGGCCGGCGTCGGCGCAAGTTGGACGACAACCACCGGGCTGCCGGCGCGCTATGTGGCGGTTGCCGACAAGGTGTCGCCCCATGTGTTTTATGCCTTTGGCGGTGGCAGCTTCTACAGCTCGGCTTCAGACAACGGTGCGGCCTTCACAAAGGTGAACACGACCACTCTCCCCTCGGGCAATGGCGCCATTACCGCGAGTTTTGCCACTGCGGGCGATCTCTGGCTGGCAGTTGGGAATAGCGGCCTCTACCATTCCACTGACGGCGGCGTCACTTGGACGAAGCTTCCTAACGTATCGGCGGCGAATTCTTTGGCCATCGGAGCGGCAGCGCCCGGGAGCGCGGTTCCATCCGTTTTCCTCTATGGCACAGCATCCCCGCTCGGACTGCAAGCTATTTATCGCTCGGATGACAACGGAGCATCGTGGCTCCGAATCAACGACGACGCGCATCAGTACGGCGGGCCGACGCTGATACAAGCGGATCCGCGTGTCTATGGCAGAGTCTATCTCGGGATGAATGGCCGGGGGATCATATCCGGCGACATTAGCCAGAGCTTTCTGAACAGTGTGTCCAGCGCCAGGTCGGTTAAGCTGAAGGCCCGCCAGCGGGCGGCAAACAAGATGCGCGCTGCCGAGCCGTGAACGCGAG
>JANXQZ010000232.1 GCA_025353235.1 Bryobacterales bacterium | reverse complement strand
GCTGGCCGGGCATAGGCTTTGGCGACATGCTGGACCCTTGCGGCAATGCACGGCTGGCAGAAGGGAACGGCCGCGATCTCGGCTCCATCCGACGGCGGAGTTAGGTACACCATGCGGCAGCCTAACTGCGTAAACACCCGGTCTCGGTGGGACGCGATCAAGATCGCCGCCCCGGTCTCATGGGCGCATTCATCCAGCAGTTTCAATACCTGCGTTTCCATGTCCGGATCAAGATTCGCCGTCGGCTCGTCCGCGACGATCAGCGTCGGCTCCAATGCCAGCGCCTGCGCAATCAGGACTCGCTGCCGCTCCCCGCCGCTCAATTGATGCGGATAGGCATCATAAAAGCGTGGCGCGCCCAGGCCGACTCGCCCCAACAGGCGCTCCGCAATCGTCCGCGAATTAGCCAGATGCGCAAGCTGCTGCCCGACGGTTAGGAATGGGGAAAGACTGTTGAGTCCCTCTTGCGGGATGTATCCGACCCGCGCAGACAGTCGGCACGTCCCATTCACGATCGCCTCGCGCGGCGTCATTCCCGCAATCGCTCGCAGCAGCGTTGTCTTCCCGCTTCCGGAGTCTCCGGAGAGCCCACAACGATCCCCTGCACCAAGTTCAAATGTTAAGTTGTTAAAGACCAGCGCGCCGGGGTATTGGATTCCAAAATCCTCGAAGCGGCAGATCATGCTCCGAAGGTACCAGACGTGACTTCAACCCGGTTGCTAGAACCCGCTAGGCCGAATCCAAAAGCTTTCTTCCCACTTCGCTCCCGGCGCGATATGCTGCAACTCCGGATACAGCCCGGCCTGATTCAGATTGAACGCATTCGTGATCCCCGACATCGGCTCGAAGCAGATGAAATTGCGGCCGGGCGGCGCATAGACTACCCCCACCTTGTACTTCGGCCCGAAGCGGATCGAAATCTTCTGGGTCGTCCCCTGCACCGAAAACTCCTCGCCCTCCACGACGCCGCCGAACACGTCATCGAGTTGCCGCCCTGCCAAGCCGACAGGATCGGGCAGATCGATTGGCTTCGTTTCGCCAGACGGGATCAATTTGCCTGAAAGCGTGTAATGCGACCGCGCTGCTAAATGCACCCGCCACTCGTCCCGAGGCGCATCGGTGAGCTGGTAATAAGGATGAAACGCCACGGACACCGGCATGGGCTCCGTCGAGTGATTTAGGATCGAAGTGCGAACCTCCAGCACTCCCTTTGCGAGTCGGTAGGTCATCTCGATGGTGTGCGCGAACGGAAACTGCGCCATCCAAGCCGGATACTTCCAGAATTCGAGTCGGCTAGTTGCCTCCGCGCCGTTCCCATCTGCGTGTACGCGCACCACCTCCCACTCCGATGCGAACGAAACAAGTCCGTGAATGGGCTGATGGTTCGGATCGTACCGATAATTGCCCAGCGCTGGATTCAACAAGTAGTGTTTCCCATTTGCGAAAAAGCCGTCTTGGTCAAGCCGGTTAGCCCACGGCGAAAGAAGCGGCACGCCCAGCAGCGCAGGCTTCTCCTTGAATTCTGTTAGCGACTTGTACGGCGAAAAAAGCACTGGCTTCCCGTTTACCTGCATGTCGTAAGCGTTGTTCCCGATGGACGGAACGATGGACACCTCCGTCTTACTTGCGGCGTCGGCGAGCTTGACTACTTCGAATCCATCGACGGTGATCTTGCGGGCTGAATAGTTGGCGGCTTGCATAACAGGCAGGTAACTTAAGAGGAACACGGCTACTAGGCCGCGTTGTCGGATCGACATGAGAATCCCTTCTTACGGTTCGTTGGCTGGCCGAAGGTCAAGGTCGGTATATTTTTGGCAGCACCAGCACACGCCCGGAGTGTACGTTCGAATATAACAAACCTCGCACCAATAGGTAATGAGGAGCTTGCGGTTCTCTTTATGGACGAACATCGATTTGAGGTGAATGGGGTCTACCTCGAAGCTGGTGGGAGTTGTGTAATGCCCGATCGCTTCCAGATCTACTCCGGCGATGCGCTTATCGTTGAGGACCCCCAGGGTTGGCTCGTCCCCATGCAGCGCGATTTTGTGGCCGCCGGCAAGATCGAGCGCGGGCTTCCCTTCATCGGACTGATCGAGTTTGCCCCGGATCGACAAGCCCGGAACGGACTCGGCCCGAAGGCGACCCAGCATGGGGATCAGAGCTGCAAGCACTCTCCGTCGCGTCACAATTGTATTCTACCAGCGGATCGCGTGTCGGAGCCATTGAGACATAACGGCAGAGCTGGCTCCGGTGCTAGTTACTTAGGCGCCCTCCTGAATGGCGCCACGGTCCGGGCAGCCATCTTTCAATTGTGATAATATCCGTGTGAAAATCCCGCGATAGGAGTGAACTCTGTGAAGGTTTACGACGGTTCGGATATTAGGAACGTTGGGCTCATTGGACACGGGCATTCCGGGAAAACCTCGCTAGCGGCCGGACTGCTCTATACTGCTGGCGCTACCAATCGCCTGACTCGAGTGGACGAGGGTAACACCCTCACGGACTACGACGAAGAGGAGATCCAGCGAAAAATAACAATCGCCACCTCAGTCGCCGCCGTCGAGTGGAACAAGAAAAAGATCAACGTGATCGATACGCCCGGTTTCAACCTTTTCATTAACGAAACGGACGCATCGCTCTCAGCGGCAGACGCAGCTCTGATCTTGGTGGATGGCGTCGCCGGCGTGGAAGTGCAGACGGAAAAGGTCTGGAGCTTTACCGAAAAGTCCGCCCTGCCGCGAGCCTTCATCATCAACAAACTCGATCGCGAACGCTCCAGTTTTGAGCGCGCTCTCGAAAGCATCCATGCGATCTTCGGACGCAGCGCCATTCCCATTCAGATCCCCTTCGGGTCCGAGCGCGACTTCAAAGGCGTCATCGATCTCATCCGCATGAAAGCCTACACCTATACGCCCGATGGCGACGGGAAAGGGAAAGAGAGCGACATCCCGGCTCACATGGCCGACGCAGCTCAGAAAGCCCACGAAGTGCTGGTGGAAGCAGTGGCCGAGGGCAAGGACGAGTTGCTGGAAGAGTTCTTTGCTGAAGGCACCCTTCCCATCGAGCACATCATAGAAGGTCTGCTTGCGGAGATTCGGGACGACCGTATTTATCCCGTGCTCTGCGCATCCGCTCTGCATAATATCGGCACGGACCAGATTCTCAACTTCATCAACGACTACTTTCCAATGCCGTCCGAACGAGGACCGATCGTCGGCGAAACGAATGGGAAGGAAGCCCGACGCGAGATCACGGATAAAGGACCCGTTTCCGCTTTCATATTCAAGACGATTGCCGACCCGTTCGCAGGCCGCGTGTCGTATTTCAAGGTCATGTCCGGCTGCATGAAAAACGACGCCAGCGTGATCAATGGCCGCAACCAAGGCCCGGAGCGGATGGCCCATATCGGCACCCTTTTCGGGAAAACCATTCAGCCCATTACCGAATTGCGGGCCGGGGATATTGGCGCAGTTGCGAAGCTGAAGGACACCTTAACGGGCGACACGATCTATGACAAGACCGGGCCGATCAATTATCCGAAAGTTCAAGTGCCCGAACCCTCAATCGCCTACGCTATTTCGGCCAAGACGCGGCAGGATGAGGACCGCATGGGCAACGCTGTGCAGCGAATATTGGAAGAAGATCAGTCGCTGCGGTTTTATCGCGATCCGGCCACCAATGAGTTTCTGCTTGCGGGTACGGGGCAGCAGCATGTCGAGATCGTGGTCAGCCGTCTGAAAAGGCGTTACGGCGTGGAGGTCCAGTTGCATTCTCCGAAGATCCCGTATCGCGAAACGATTCGGGGCACGGCGGACGTGCAAGGCCGTCACAAGAAACAGACCGGCGGGCACGGTCAATTCGGCGATTGCTGGATCCG
>JANXQZ010000200.1 GCA_025353235.1 Bryobacterales bacterium | reverse complement strand
GTTCGCCGTAACGGGTGCGCTCGCTGCGCTTGGATTCGCCATCTTTTTAACGCTGCCCCTGCGCTGGATGGGTCCGCTAGTGGCGGCGGCCGGCTTCGGATTTGCGTTCGGTTACAGGTCATGGGTTGGACAGTTGAGCTTTTGGATTCCGGTTGCGCTGATTACGATGGCAAAGACCGCGCCGGTGTCGGGCCGTCGCCAATTTCTCACGTCGGCGGTGATGAGCTTGGGGGTGGTCGGAGTGGCTGCAGAGAGCTTTTTGCGAAACGAAGCCATTTCCAAGCAAGCGGTGGAACCCGTCCCGCTGTTTCCCTTTCAACCTCCCCCTGAACTTTTCCATCCCGGACTTGTGCGGAAGGCGATGACGCCGGTTCCCGAGTTTTACGGGATGAGCAAGAACACGGTTGATCCCGTGATCGATCCGCAATCGTGGCGGCTGACGATCACAGTCGATGGCCGCTTGCAAAGAGAGTTCCGCTACCAGGAACTGCTCACGTTACCCCGAGTTGAGCTTTTCGTTACATTAAGATGCGTCAGCAATACGCTGAAGTCGGACCTCATGGGAACCGCCGCTTGGAGCGGAATCCACCTCTCCCAACTCGTGGACCCGAACTCGCTACATGCGGCAATTACTGAAGCGGCGATCATCGGAGTTGACGGCCACGGCGATAGCCTCACGCTTAGCTATGCCCTCTCGGACGAACCCTTGCTGGCCCTCGGCATGAACGGCCGCACCTTGGACCGCACGCATGGCTTTCCACTCAGGCTGCTAGCGCCGCGTTACTACGGCTTCAAGAACGTGAAGTGGATCTCGGAGATTGCCTTCGTCACTAAGCCCTACTATGGAACGTGGCCTAAAATGGGATACACGAAGGAGCCCGTCATCCATATCGCCTCCCATATCGACAAGATTCAGCGGGTCGCCGAGGGGCTGAGCATAGGCGGAGTTTCGTTCGCGGGGACGAAGGGGGTCAGGGCCGTGCGCGTCCGGGCTGATAGCGGTCCGTGGGTGGACGCAAGCTTAGAAAATCCGCTTTCTCCATTTACATGGACACGTTGGTACGCAGCTCTTCCCGTGCGGCAGGCGGGACAAATCGAGGCACAGGCGCAAGACGGCGGCGGCAACTGGCAAGAGTCGGCCGAAGGTCCTCTGTTCCCCGATGGCGTGAGAGGTCCTACAATTCGGAGAATCACCTAATGCTTAAAAAGTGGGGCAGGCAATCTTGCCTGCAACCGGCTTTCCAGCCGGTTTCAGACGCGCGGGAAGCTTACGGCAAGCCGGCTAGAAAGCCGGCTGCAGCCAGGATTGGCTGCCCCACGAGGTGAGTGCGGTCTGGTGCGCCGCAGCCATATCCGCCGGGATCGCATTCTTTCTTATCAAAGCCAGAATCAACTACCTTCGCCTTCCAGAGATCCCGACCGGTGCAGGCGATCTGCCGTACGATGTCACCGTAGTCATCCCGGCCCGGAATGAAGAGAGAAATATCAGCCGCGCTGTTTCCAGCTTCGTCGGCGTCCCCGTCATAGTGGTCGACGACGATTCGCGGGACGGTACCGCCGATGCAGCCCGAAAAGCTGGTGCTCTGGTAATCCAAGCCCCTCCTCTTCCGAAAGGATTGCTCGGAAAGCCGAACGCCTGCCTAGCCGGAGCCCAGGCCTGCGACTCCGATTGGATCCTATTCGTGGACGCGGACACCCGCTACGATGCCCGCTTTCTTCCCTCCTTGATGAGCTACGTGCGGGCCGAGCAGCTAGCCGTGGCTTCGGTTTTTCTTCGTCAGGAACGCGTGACGGTTTTCGAGTCCATCCTGCTTCCCTATTCGTTCGCCCTGTACTTTTGCGGAGTGAATGGAAGCCGGGTAAACCAACCCAAGTCAAGGGAGGCGCTTGCAAACGGCCAGTGCCTATTGTTCCGGCGGGATGCTTACGAGTTCATCAACGGCCACCGCGCCGTCGCTCAGAGCGTAATTGAGGATGTCGCGCTGGCCCGCGTGGTAAAACGCCATCGGATAGCATCTCGCGTTCTGCGGGCCGAGAAATTGGGTTCGGTTCGCATGTACGACAGTTTCGGCGCAATTTGGAGAGGCTTCCAGAAAAACTCGTTCCGATTCCTGTTGGTTAACCCATGGAGCGGAGTGCAGGTGATTGCCGCGTCCATCCTTCTCACGTCGTATGGGCCGATATTGGCATGGCTGATCTCGGAGAACCAACTTGCCTATGCAGCAGGGTTTGCGGTTTTGCCCACGCTCATGCTGCTGCCCTGGTATCGTTCCATTGCGGCTGTGTGGGCACCGGTCGCCATCTATGTTTTCCAACTCATTGCGTTGAATGGCATGGTCACTACTATGTTCGGTCGCAAGGCAATCTGGAAGGGTCGGCGTGTCTGAGATTCAGTATCCCGTGCCTTGGAAGGTGGTCTTCTCCATCGGCCCCAACATTTGGCAGGGAACCCAGGCTTCTGTCAACCGCTTCAGCGCTGGATTCGTCTCGCGCCTCAGGCCTCCGCCGGTTGTCCTAGGACTCGAAAATCTTCCCGAGAGTCCCCGCTTCGTGCTCGTCGCCAACCATTACCAACGGCCGGG
>JANXQZ010000161.1 GCA_025353235.1 Bryobacterales bacterium | reverse complement strand
CGTCGAAGTATGCGCCAGTGGTGGAGACCTAAGATGGCCACACGGGAACAGCGCGTTAGAGGCGCGTCGATGTCGGCCAAGATCACACAGCTAACGCCCGGCCAGGAACAGCGACTTGAGCAGGTTTATGCGGAGTGGCTGGGTATTGGTTGCTCAGCCGAAAGTGGAAAGGGCGGCGGGCGCTGCCCTAACACTCTGTCAACCAAAAGCGCACAGCCCAGCGGAGAGTGTGAGAGCGCGGGCCTCAAACGGCGGCTAGCTTGGGGTCCGGTTGGGTGCCAGGCCGGAGTCGAAACTACGCCCCTTCGATTAACAACGGATGCTCAAGTTTCAATTGTGGGGCGGTTTTGGGAAACCGAGTCTCTGCACTAACTTGCTGGAAGAGACATTCTTTGGCTCCCCAAGACATACACAGATCCTAACTCGCGATTAGAGAATTTGGGTGGAGAGGCTTTCTCCGTCCTGTTAACCAGGCTAAAGTTTCGGATTTATGTCGGTTTCGAGGACGGTTTCACGAACCAAGGCGATGGGTTCTCGCACCGCGGGACCGCCGACCCCTTGTAATCGCACGAGCGCGGAACCAGCCTCTTCAGGAGCTACGCGGCCACGGCACGAGAACCCAAGAACGGTAGGTCGACGCCCCTGCAAATGTGAACTCTCGGCCTCTCCGTTAAGGTGACAACTTGTCACGGATTGGTACCAGAATGCGGAAAGCGCTCGCGGAACTCTTCTCGGATAGCCGCCAGTGAACAGTCTGGATCCGAGTACATCACGCAGTTGCCCAAAGCAGCATTTTTGACAGCCCCGTAACATCGCTGGTGGTCTGGATCTTGAATCGAAGTTGATGCGGTACGTATGGCTCTTAGTTCCATCGAGGCGGTGTTGTGGGCTCTTGCCGCCTTTAAACGGCAACAGGAGCGAGCTTCGGCGCATGCGCACTTACATCCGCTAGAATTACGAGTAGCGTAAGCAGCGCTCGCGAAGGGATCAAGCTATCGGGCCGACGAGCCGGTATCTTTAGATCTGGAATGGAAATCCCGCTTTAGCACGTGATGGAATACGCGACTTTGGTCTGCTCAGCCCCATCTCAGAGTGGAGCAGCTTTTCACAGTCTTCTAGGTAAGTGCCTGAATTGATGAATGTTCCCAGCCAGGAACCGGTGGGTTCCGGACCCATGATAATCTGCTGGGCGCTTTCAATCACGAATCAGGACAACCGAATCTGGCGCTCTTTCCAAATATGAAGGATCTCCGGGACTGGAATTGCTTTCCGCGAATTGCGGCACAACCTGGTGAGCGGAATGGCCGGCGGCCTAGGGCTAGGCCGTGTCCTTCGATAACGCCTTGCGAAACGTCGCGATCTCTTCATGGGACGGCGGCCAGTTGGTATCGCAGGTGTTGCAGTGGAACACGAGCGCGCCTGACTTCAAAGTCTCTTCGAACTCTTCCCGGCTGAATGTTACGGTCTGGTTGTGGTCGTTCGGACAGACAATTTCGGAGGCCAAGCTTTTGCTCATAGTCCCCCATGATCATAACGCAAAGTACCGAGACGTTTTTGCCGAAGTGAGCCGGTCGAACCACAAAACAGTCCGTTCCCTCTACCCCTTTCCTACCGTCAGTCGACCGTTTGGCGGCGGAGCTTGATACATGTCGTACTCCATACCCGCTTCCAAATCGATCACGGGCGATCGGTGGTCGAATTACGCGGTCCAGCAGCATAGGTGCCGCCGCTTTGTTCGGGGCAGGCCGCACTGGGGATGCGTGTACGCTTTCAATCAGCGAATCCGAACAACCAAATCTGGCGCTCGGGGCCGTCTTTATAACCCCACAAGACAGTTCCGCCGTCATAAAACTGGATGCCCACACATCATTAGAGTCCCATCTGGGCCTTACTGACGAGCCGGCCATTCTGGAACGTTGCATTCATATTCGCGCCAGTCCATCGCTTCCACATGTACATTACGGTGGTATAGCCTGCCAGATCGGAGCGGCTTATCTCTTCGCCGTCAGATCCCAAGATGGCCACGACCTGACTATACGTCATGCCGGTCTGAATCCGATTGAAGTTGTCCATGCTCAATCCGGCGCCTGGCGAGATGCTCGTCGGATTTGTTGCCCTCGAAGCTGGAGCGTTCACGGTCGGTCCGGATATGGAACTCCAAAAGGCAAACGCTCCCATGAGGATCAGGATCGCCAAGCACCCGTAATTCAGATGGCGACGCGCGCGTGGCAGCTGCTTCAGTGGCGTGAGAAGTGTAAACACTGAGTTCTGTTTCAGCGCAACCTCAGCTAGCGGTGCTGGGGTTCCAGCTATCGGCGGTGCGCTCGTAGCTTCCGGTAGTACCACGTCATCACGAAGCGCCAACGTCGGTCCGCCGCACTTCGAGCAAAACGATCCCTGCTCGGCAACGGCGGCGCACTTTGAACAGATAACCATTTGGGCCTAATCGCCGACTTCCGCGCGTGCTTTACGAAATCGCGGTTGCATCTCTCAGGTCTCCCCCTTGGTCTTCTTGCGGCATGTCTGACCTTTGTCCCCTTAACCCGCCCCTCACTACTCGCCGCCATCCACGATGATATCGAGCAACTCGGCATCGTGCACCAGCGCCATGGCTCGAATCTTTTCAGCCTGCGCTTCGAGCGAGACGCCCAGTT
>JANXQZ010000129.1 GCA_025353235.1 Bryobacterales bacterium | reverse complement strand
CCACGCGCAATAATCTCGGCGGAAATCTCGCGGAGGGCAGTCAGGCCCATGTAGACGACCAAGGTCTCCGCTTGGCCGACTCGTGACCAGTCGATGCCCGCCACGTCGTGCCCAGTGACAAATGTGACTACGGATGTGTGGTCGCGGTGCGTTAGCGGCACGCCGGTATACGCAGCTATGCCTAGGGGCGAGGTCACGCCTGGAACCACTTCGTACGCAATCCCTGCTTGGGCCAGCGCTTCCACTTCCTCGCCTCCTCGACCGAAGATGAATGGATCGCCGCCTTTAAGACGGACGACATTCAGCCCTCTGCGCGCGCGATCGATGAGAAGGGCACAGATCTCCTCCTGACTGTGGCTGTGAATAGACTTTTTCTTCCCTACGTAAATGCGCTCGCATTGCTTGGGCGTGAGATCGAGCAGGGCCTCGTTCGCAAGATGATCGAACAGGACCACGTCCGCTTTGGTGAGGAGTTTGCGGCCCTTCCACGTGATCAGGTCTGGATCGCCCGGTCCGGCACCGACCAAGTACACCTTGCTCATGCGTATACGGCTTCCAGAATTTCTTTGCCTCCAGCCGCTAGAAGTTCCAGCCCTAACTCGTGGCCGATCTCGGAAGCCTGCTCGGGCGCTCCGCTGGCGCTTCGGCGAATCACGCGCGCGCCGTCGGGAGAAACGATGACTGCAGCCAAACGAAGAGCGCCGTCCAGACGGGCATGCGCTCCGATGGGGACTTGACACCCTCCGCCCAGCGTGGCGAGAAGAGCCCGCTCGGCGGTGATGCATGCGCGCGTAGTCGGATGATCGAGTTGAGAACAGACTGTGGGTCCAACTCTTGTCTCAATTGCTAGAGCGCCCTGGCCCACGGCGGGACACATCACGTCTGGCTCGAGATATTCGGTAATCCGGTCCGCCCAACCTAGGCGGTGCAAGCCTGCCGCCGCGAGCACGATGGCATCGTACTGGCCCTCGTCCAGCTTGCGTAGACGGGTGTCGACGTTGCCGCGAATATTTCGAAGGTCGAGGTCGGGCCGGAGTGCCCGCAGTTGCGCCGAACGTCGCAGGGAACTTGTTCCCACGCGCGCGTGCAACGGCAATTCGGCCAGCTGGCAGCCTACTAGGGCGTCACGCACATCCTCCCGCGCGGGAAAGGCTGCTAGAGCTAACCCTTCTGGCAAGTCAGTGGGCATGTCCTTCAAACTGTGGACAGCCGCATCGATGGTGCCTAGAAGCAGCGCTTCTTCGATCTCTTTGGTGAACAGCCCCTTGGTCCCGACCATTGAGAGCGCGACGTCCTGAATTCTGTCGCCGGTGGTATGAATGATTTCGATGCGGGTCTCTTGCCCGAGTTCCGCCAATCGGGATTGCACCCAGCGCGCCTGCCAGAGAGCAAGCTGCGACCCGCGCGATCCGATGACTAGCATGCTAGATCTGTACTACATAATCCTGATTTCTTGCCAGCCTGCGACGAATTTGGTTGGCAGCTATGCTGCTTTGTGGGGCAGCCAATCCTGGCTGCAGCCGGCTTTCCAGCCGGCTGTTCGAGGTTCCAGAGGTCCGGAACCGGCTGGAAAGCCGGTTGCAGCCAG
>JANXQZ010000092.1 GCA_025353235.1 Bryobacterales bacterium | reverse complement strand
GACTGGGTAGCTCGCACGCTGCGTGAGAATTTTCACGTGTATGCGCTCGATTTGCGCGGGCATGGCAACAGCGCGTGGGCACCCGGGGCGATGTACAGCATTGGGGAGCATGTTTTGGATCTGTCGGCTCTGGCCGATGTGATTGACGATTTTCCTTTGTATGTGATCGGGCATTCGCTGGGCGGGATTATCTCGCTGATCTATGCTGGCGTGTATCCGGATCGGGTGAAGAAGCTGGTGTCGATCGAGGGGTTCGGCTTTCCGCCTTCGCATCGCGTGCATCGGCCTGCGCCTGAGCGTTTGCGAGGTTGGATCGAGACGATTCGCAAGACGGAGCAGAGGGAGCCTCGCACTTATCCGAGCCTGGATGAAGCTGTGGCGCGGATGAAGGAGGCAAATCCGCATTTGAAGGATGAGGTTGCACGGCATCTTACGCTGCATGGGACTAATTGGAATGCGGATGGGTCGTTGATTTGGAAGTTCGATAATTATGCGCGCAATTTTCCGCCGTATGGGCATAACCATGCTGATCTTCAGGAGATCACGAGTCAGATTGCTTGCCCGACTTTGTTGTTCTGGGGGACGGAGAGTTGGATGCCCGATCCGGAGGGAGATGGCCACATTACGTCGATTCCCAACTACCGGTTGGTGAAAGTGCCGGGGGCGGGGCACTGGTTGCATCATGACAAGCTTGAAGTTTTCCTGGAGGAAACACAGCGGTTTCTGGCGGATTGAGGAGCGGCTTTGCGGTACGTGGAGCCGCCTGGAAAGGCGGCTGCAGCCAGGATTGGCTGCCCCACAAAGCCGCAACCAATATGATTCATCGCAGGCCGTTGTGGTACCGGTCAGGGTAATTTGAAGGCAGAGATTCCATGAATTTGCGCTCCAAACTTGCTTACGAACCCCGCGAGTTGCAGTTCGGCACTAGTGGACGTCGGGGAGAAGTGGTCCACTTGACGCAGCTTGAGGTGTACATCAACGCACTGGCGGAGGTGGAGTATTTGCAGTCGCTGTCCGCGTCGGAGGGGGGCATTCGGCGCGGGGATGAATTTTACTTTGGGTACGACTTGCGGCCTAGTTCGAGGCGTATCTGCGAAGCTGTGGAGCAGGCGATCCGAGACGGGGGCATGCATCCTGTGAATGCTGGAGCTATTCCCACGCCGGCTCTTACAGCTTATGCGCTCGGGAAGGGTCGCGGCAGCATCATGGTGACTGGCAGTCACATCCCGTTCGATCGCAATGGATATAAAGTCAATACGTCGAAAGGCGAGTTGCTCAAGCAGCATGAAGAGCCGATCAACCGGGCGGTGGAGCGTGTTCGTGGCCGTGTTTATGGGATGGATTTCGATGAGTCCCTTTTTGATGAGCAGGGTCTCTTCAGGGCAGGCGAGCGCAACTTGCCTGCCGAGATTCCCGATGCTCGGGCCGCCTACATAGACCGGTATGTCAGCTTTTTTCACGGCTCCTCACTGAAGGGGATGCGCCTGCTGGTTTATCAACACTCTGCCGTGGGTCGGGATTTGCTGGTAGAGATTCTGGAAGGGTTTGGGGCGGACGCGATCCCGCGAGGCCGCAGCGATACGTTCGTCCCTATCGATACAGAGAATATCGACGCGGAACAACTGGCGGTGATCCAGGCGCTCGCCGATGAGGAGAAAGATCTCTTCGCAGTAGTCTCGATTGATGGGGATAGCGATCGGCCTCTGATCCTGGACGCGGCGGGTCCGCAGGTGCGCTTTTTTGGCGGTGACTTGGTGGGGATGATCGTCGCAGAATACCTGGGGGCGGACGCGGTGGTGGTTCCCATCAGTTGCAATGACGGCATTGATCTCGGGCGACTGGCTGCGGTGCTGGAGCCGAAAACGCGGATCGGGTCACCCTATGTGATCGCGGGAATGGAGCTGGCTTGCAAACGCGGGAAGAAAGCTGTGTGCGGATGGGAGGCGAACGGCGGATTCTTGACCGGCTCGGAATTCCGGCGAGGGGGTGGAACGCTGCCGGCGCTCCCTACCCGCGATGCGATGCTGCCGATTCTCGCGACCTTGTTCGCGGCGAGGGAACGGCAGATTTCGCTAACGCAACTTTTCGGCGAGTTGCCGAAGCGGTTCAGCAAGGCCGCTTTACTGAAGAATTACGCGAAAAGTACCAGCCGCAAGGTGGTTGAGCAGTTCTCTCCACCCCATGACATTGAAGCGATCAAACGAGAGCTCGCTGGCATTCTTACTGCGGTGAAGGGCTTCGGCAACGTGACGCGGCTCGACTACACGGACGGCGTGCGGGCGACCTGCGACAACGGGGATGTGGTTCATTTCCGGCCTTCCGGGAATGCGGACGAGTTTCGGATTTATGCTGTGGCCGACACGCAAGCGCGCGCCGACGAGATTGCGGCGCTGGGCGTGGCCGAGCCTGACGGGATCCTTCGGAAGTTGGAAAAACGCATAGCCTCATAAAAAATTCTTTCTAACACTTTCGCCAAAAATCAGATAGTATATTCACACAACCAAATGAAAGCCGTTCTCCTGCTTGCCTTGGGGATTAGTGTATTCCTGGGCGTGCCAACGAAGACCGTGCAGGCCCGATCCGCGCTGAGCAAGCCGATGTCGGTCGACGAGACTCAGGTCGACAAATGGATGCAGAGCTGGAAGAAGCGGCTATCGCTGCAAGACTGGGTGATCAGCACCGTGATTGTGCGGTCTACTGATCTGAAGCCGGATACGCTTGGCAATTTGAAATGGAATAGCGAGAATAAGACGGCTATCATTCGAGTGTTGAATCCTGCGGACTACGATATTCCGGCGGGCGAGATTGCGGCGGATATTGAGTATACGGTGGTGCATGAGTTGGTGCATTTGCAGTTGGCGGGGTTGCCTCGGGATGCTTCGACAAAGAACGTGGAAGAGCAGGTGGTGAATCGGATTGCGGAGGCGCTGATGTCGCTGGATAAAGGGGCTCAGTATCGGTCTCGGAACTCGGTGTCGCATGGGCCTTCGAAGGTGCGGTTGAGTTCGGAGGCTAGCCGGGCTCAGTGACGCGAGGTGACTTGGCCTTTATGGCTTGCGTTCTTTGAAGATTGCTCGTGCTTGTGCGAATAGTAGTGGGGCAGATTGTTAATCTGCGGTCGATTGACAATCGGCCTCTTTGTAGATACCAACGCGGAAAGCCGATTAACAATCGGCCGCAGATTAACAATCTGCCCCACAAAGCAGGCATAGCCGGAACCAAAACAGCGGCATTCCAAAGCTGCTGATACCTGGAACCGCTCCCTCACGGTCACGGCTCGGTAGGTGCTTGGCAGAGCCGTGACCGTCAGAGAGCGCTTCACCCTTCCAACACCCTGCTAGGCGGTCGAGATTCCCCGCGACGGGAGGAAACTCGTGCAACCAAGTAGTAAGGGTTTCCCAATGCTGACAATCTGGGTGAGGTAAAATGAAGTTCTCGCCTTGCTTTCCGTACATAACATCACGATGCGCTTCGGCGCCAAGATTCTGTTTGAAGATGTCACCACCACGTTTCTCTCCGGCCGGCGGTACGCGATAACCGGCCCGAACGGCGCTGGTAAATCCACTTTCATGAAGATCCTTACCGGCGAAATCGAGCCCGGGAAAGGATCCGTCACGCGACCGAAAAAGCTCGGGGTGCTTCGCCAAGACCAGTTTGCTTTCGATGCTTTTCGCGTGATCGACACGGTCATCATGGGGAACG
>JANXQZ010000062.1 GCA_025353235.1 Bryobacterales bacterium | reverse complement strand
TTCAACGACGTGACTGCCTCGGGCGACAAGAAGACTCCTGGGACATTCTTTGAACTGCTAATAGGGCACCTGCTCTTAATGGCCTTCGGAGTAAAGCCGCGCAAACGGGTAGAAGTGATGACGGTAGAAGACGAACGCTCTACACTTACCACCGACTTTATCTTCGACTTGGGTCCAAAAAAGCTGAAGTTTCACGTGCCCGTAAAGATCTCCACGAGAGAGCGGGTGATCCAGGTCTGGGCGCACCAGCGCGTGCTGAATGGCGTATACGGGGAAGGTCGATTCCGAGGTGTCCTCGTGGCACTTGCGGAGACAAAGCTTGACCTGACCAAGCTGGAGGTTACGGAGATCTGTCTGCCGGATCAGTGGGCCGTTTATCAGCGGTTCATCGCGCGACTTGATCGAGTCTACTACCTCGACCTTCCCCTCAAGTACGCGGCCCTTTCCAAAGAATTTCCGTTCATTTCAGTCAAGACTTTAGGCGAGTTCTATAAAGAGCGTGACACTCTAATCGAGCCAACTGCTTTATAGCCATCACGAAGATGCTTGGGTCATCTCGAACGCATCTTGCATGGCCAGGGGAGGAGAGGAAGAACCAAGATCATCGTCACAGGGTTTCAGAAGCCCGTCTTCGATCATTAACGTGCGTAAAATATTCCTTCCGATGGCCTCGGCGAGCGGTGGCGGAACCGCGTTCCCCACTTGTGAGCGAACATCCCACCGAGTGCCATGAAACCGAAAAATTGGGGGAAATCCTTGAAGCGTCGCCGCCTCCCGCGGGGTTAGTGGACGATTCTCGGTCGGGTGACCGTAACGGCCCCTTGTAAAACTGTCGAAACCGGCGGTAATGGTCGGTGCTTGTCCGTTAAACTGTAAGCGACCGTAGACGTCTGGCCAGCCTCCTGAACGACGGTCAATTTTCTTGTGACACCGCAGTTGGAGATCTTCCGGGATGTCCGACCAGCCCCCCCTTGAGGCACGTGGGAGAAACGCTCGATGTTGATCGGAGTCACCCTCGCGCGGTAGTGATTGGGGAAATCTGGATGTTCCGTGTAGTCGAGCGGAGGTTCGGGAATGCCTTGGAGTGCTTCACCAACCGTGACCCACCGAGCTGAGCCCCGCGGAGGGGTATGGAAAGGCGTATTGACCGATTTGACCTTGCCTACAACTACAAACCTCACGCGGGTTTGTGCCACTCCGTAGTCCGCCGAGTTATAGAAGTTAGGGTATAGTTCGTAATCAGCGAGTTCGGAGTGGATCTTGTCTACAAAGCCCTTGCCTCGCTTCTTTCCGAGTTGATCGACGTTCTCCATTAGGAAGAATCTGGGCTGTGTTTCTCGGACCAAGCGAGCGAAATGTAGGACGAGTTCGTTGCGGTCATCTCCGAGGTGGGCTCCACGTTTCTGCTTCGAGAATCCCTGACATGGCGGTCCTCCTGAGAAGAGATCTAGGGGACCTGAATAGTCTAACTTTCTGAATAGCCTTTCGGCGGTCAAATCTTCTGCCTTCTCTTGAAGACACTGAGGCGAAACGTTCTGCTTGAACGTTCTCACGGCGCACTCGTCAGTGTCAAACGAAATTAAGACCTCAAATCCCGCCCTTCTAAGTCCTAACGCCAAACCTCCTGCCCCACAAAAGCCGTCGATGCAAGTGTATGCCCTGATCATCTGTCGACGGCTCCGGGGTATGGGTATAGCAGCATAACGTTACTCATAGTCTACATCATACAACTCCATCTCGCCCTTAAATCTTGTTAATCAGTGACGTTAATGTGGTAACGGGTCAGTCGACGGATCATCCCGCCAGTTGCCCGAGCAGAGGCTCCGAGCGGCACCGCTGCGCCCATGTCAGACGTGACACTGCCACAAGTTGGCTCCAGCGGCAACAAATAATGCCGTTTTTTGGGCTGACTTCCCCGGGGCAGATTCATGGAGCGTGAAGTCTACCCGGTAGGCCCTGTCAATCGGAGTCTTGTCTTCGGCGGAAAGCGGCAGTATCGCCGAAGCCGCTAAAATCAGGAGGGTGAATGAGCTTCGCCTGCCACATAGGACGAAGCTCCGCCCGAGACCGCGGAATAAATCGTCCGCTCGAGGGGATCTATCATCAAAGGAATAGTCATGCTCAAAACTCTTTTCGCTTCAACGCTCCTGGCAATCGCTCTAAACGCTGCAACCGTGTCTCTTCCCGATCCGACCGTGGATATAAAGCCGACGGCCAAGGGCATCGAGACCGCGGTCCTGGCTGGCGGATGCTTCTGGTGTACCGAAGCCGTTTTCGATCACGTCATCGGCGTGCAGAAGGTAATCTCCGGGTTCTCAGGCGGCGATGCCGCTTCGGCGCACTACGAAACGGTCGGCGCGGGTAAGACGAACCACGCAGAATCCATTGAGGTGCATTTCGATCCGTCGAAGATCAGCTATGGCACGATTCTCAAGGTGTTCTTCAGCGTCGCGCACGACCCCACTCAGCTCAACAAACAGGGTCCGGACTGGGGCCGCCAATATCGTTCTGCGATTTTCTATAAGGATGCTGAACAAAAGCGCATTGCTCAAGCCTACATCAAGCAGCTAGACGAGGCCAAGGTGTTCGATAAGGCGATCGCCACCGAGGTGTCGCAGCTAAAAGCTTTCTACGCGGCCGAAGGCTATCATCAGCATTTCGTCCAGAACAATCCGAACCATCCTTACGTGATGCAGAACTCGCTGCCGAAGCTTGCGAAGTTGAAGAAACAGTTTCCGGAGTTGTGGAAGCCGTAGACTGTTTGTTGATGCGTCTGAAAGATAAAGTAGCCATTGTGACCGGAATTGGGGCCGGCATCGGAGAAGCGATTGCGCTTCGTTTCGCTGAGGAGGGCGCCAAACAGATCCTCAACGATCTAAATGATAAGAATGCCCGCGCCGTGCTTGAGAAAGTGCGAGCAAAGGGCGGCCAAGCCGAACTGGTGGTGGGCGATATTTCCCAGGAAAGCACTGGCCAAGCGCTCGCTGCGGCGGCCATTCATCATTTCGGGCGCATTGATGTTCTGGTGAACAACGCGGCAGATTTCACGCAGGCTAGCGTGGAAGACGCCACAGTGGAGCAATGGCTGAAGGTGCTGGGCGTGAACGTGGTCGGCACCGCGCTTGTTTCCAAGCATGCGATTCCGCACATGAAGAAGAATGGCGGATCCATTGTGAACATCGCTTCCATGAGCGGGTTTATTGCGCAGCCGAACTTCGCAACGTACAACTCGAGCAAGGGCGCGCAAATTCAGATGACGAAATGCATGGCGCTCGATCTCGCGCCTTGGAATATTCGCGTGAACGCTATTTGCCCCGGCTGCATTGTGACCAGCGCCTCTTACCGCGAGATTGAACGCATGGGGCTCACGTTCGAGCAATGGCGGGACGAGATGGCTCCGTTGCACTTGCTCAATAGGCTCGGCGAGGTGAACGAGGTCGCTAACCCCGTGCTCTTCCTGGCATCCGATGAGGCGTCGTTCATCACCGGCACCACCCTGATGGTCGATGGCGGCTACACGGCGCGCTGAACCGGGTTTGACTTTCCCGCCGCGTTCGCATAACCTCTCCAGCATGCGTATTCAAGTCCTGTTGCTGATGTTTGCGACCTTGTCCCCGGCCCTGGCTGAACTCAAATCTGGACCGCCGCTTCCCTACGAAGTGGTTGAGAACTGGGCTCAACTCCCCAAAGGTTGGAACTTCGGAGAATGTTCGGGCGTGGACGTCGACAAGGACGACAACGTCTGGATATTCAATCGCGGCGCTCACCCTGTAATCCAGTTTGATAAGAACGGCAAGATGCTGCAAGCCTGGGCCGAAATGCCCGTCAAGTCGTCACATGGATTGCGCGTGGACGCGGACGGTAATATCTGGACCGTGGATGTGGAGGGTCATCGCATCGTGAAGTTTTCGCCGGGCGGGCGGGTGCTGATGATGATCGGCGGGGTCGGCGGGACAGCGGGAAAGGAAGGAGACACGAAGGACGCATTCAATCGCCCAACCGATGTGACTTTCGCACCTAACGGGGACTTCTTTGTGTCGGACGGTTACATCAATTCGCGCGTGATTAAGTTCAACAAAGACGGCGATTATCTCACGCAGTGGGGGCGCAAAGGGACCGGAGACTCCGAGTTCAATTTGGTGCATGACGTTGCGCTTGATTCGCATGGTCGGCTGTATGTGGCGGACCGGAACAATCAGCGGGTTCAACTCTTCGATCAAAGTGGCAAGTTTCTGGGCAAGTGGACGGATATCGGATCCCCTTGGGGCCTTTACTATGTCGGACGCGAGAATGCAATTTACATGTGCGACGGCGTGAACGATCGGATTATCAAGCTGAACCTGGAGGGGCAGGTGCTTGGGGTGTTAGGTTCGCATGGCAAGGCTGCCGGGAAGCTCGACTTTCCGCATAACCTGGCGGTGGATAGCACGGGCGCAATTTATGTTGCGGAGATCAAGAATTGGCGTGTCCAAAAATTCGTGAAGAAATAGCAATGCGTGTGTAAAACTCAGAAGAGATGTTAGGCCGCCTATGGCTGATCTCGTTGTTCAGCCTGATTCCGCTTTGGTCGCAATCGACATGCGAAGGCACTCAAGCCTATTCGCCTTGCGAACTGACCTTTGAATTGTCTTCTCGGGAGGCCTCCGCGCATCCCAAAAAGCGGGCGTCATGAAAGTGTGAAAGCGAGGCGAAC
>JANXQZ010000499.1 GCA_025353235.1 Bryobacterales bacterium | reverse complement strand
ACTTTTGCAAGTACGCGAACCCCCTGTTCAGTTTCGCAGTGTTATTCCCAGGCTCAAGCCCTAGAATCTTTTCAAACTGCTCGATGCCCTCCTCGGCGCGGCGCGTATTCACCAGCGCCAGGCCAAGCGAATTCCGGGAGTCTACGTCGCTGGGGTTCAACTCCACCGCGCGCCGATAAGCTTGTGCCGCACCACCCAAATCGCCGGATTTCTGGAGCGCCACGCCAAGCTGGACCCACGCGTTCGGCTCGTTAGCTTTGATCGCCGTGGCTGCCCTCAAAGGAGCGACCGCCTCTTTAAAGCGACCTACGTCACTGAGGGCCGTGCCGAATCTGAATTGATAATCGTAAGTTTGCGGAGCCAGGGCTGCCGCCGTCTGCAACTCCGGAAGACTATGCGCAAAGTCTTGGGCCAGCCATTCGGCGATGCCTAAATGAAAATGGGACGGCGCATATTTCGGGTCCAGCGCCACGGCTGTCTTAAATCTTGAAATCGCTTCCTCGTTGCGCTGCAGAACCGCGAGTAAGAAGCCAATTTCATCCTGAAGAGGAGCAAGTTTAGGGCGCATGGCTGCCGCTCGTTCAAACGCAGCCAGCGCGCCTGCCGCGTCCCCTTTGGCCTTTAAATCCCTGCCCCGGTTCTCCAGTGCTTGAAAGGTATCGGCGCAATAAGCCAGCGAGCAGGCCAGGACAACTCCGCCCCAACAGCTACCAAATCTTGCAGGCATTCTCGCGCACCATCGGTTGCCCGGCCTTGCACGCGAACGCCTTGCTAAATTCCGGCATGTTGGAGACCACCCCATTGATGCGGTACTCGTTGGGCGAGTGCGGATCCGTCATAGCCTTCACCCTCTTGCTTTCGGGGCGCTCGCTTCCGCAGGCCCACTGCGCCATGCCTACGAAGAAACGTTGATCTGGAGAAAACCCGTCTACCGGCTGCAGCTCTTTGCCCTCGGTCGCCCGCTTCCATGCGATGTACGCCAGCAGCGTGCCGCCCAGGTCCGCCACATCCTCGCCCAGAGTCAGCTTGCTGTTGATCTTGATATCGTCCACCACCGTGTATTGCGCATATTGATCGGAAACGCATTTGGCGCGGACCTCGAAAGCGTCGGCGTCTTTCTTGGTCCACCAGTCTTTCAGGTTGCCCTTGGCGTCGAACTGGCGGCCTTCGTCATCGAAGCCGTGGGTTAGCTCATGTCCGATGGTTGCGCCTGTGTTGCCGTAGTTTGGCGCGTCATCCATCTTAAAATCGAATAGCGGCGGCTGCAGCACTCCGGCCGGGAAATTGACGTCGTTCATCTGGGGGTTGTAATACGCGTTGACGGTGGGCGGAGTCATGCCCCACTCGCCCCGGTCCACCGGCTTGCCGATCTTGGCCAGGTCGCGCTTGGATTCAAACTGCGTGGCTCGGGAGACGTTGCCAGAGAAATCGCCGCGCTTGATGTCTACCGGACCATAGTCGCGCCACTTGTCGGGATAGCCGACCTTGTTGACGACGGCGCGCAGCTTTTGAAGCGCCTGCTGCTTGG
>JANXQZ010000012.1 GCA_025353235.1 Bryobacterales bacterium | reverse complement strand
CACCAGCCATTTCTTGTCGTAATCGAGCATGTGCAGACGACCTTCCAGGTCGCTGAACAGGAGGGTTACTGCCTTGATGCGCTTCTCGTCGGTAAGGTACTTCAAGCGCTCTTCCTGAATCTTGCCCGGGTCAACTCGATTCGTGCGCTGTTCCTTGGCATGCAGGTTCAGCTCTTCCAGTTCCGAGTAGGAAAGTGTTAGGAAATCCTGTAGTTGGTATGGCATTTGGCTAATTTCCCATTATCCGCGAGCAGATAGCTCCTCGACCATCAAAAAATTTGATCGGGCGGATAAATGCAAGAGGGAATACTGTCGCGGTTGAACCTGGGAAGCTACGATGGGTGTACACATGAGACGGCCCATCATCGCTGGCAACTGGAAGATGTACAAAGACACTGGCCAGACCCGCGCCTTCTTCGAGACCTTCCTTCCTTTGATTAAGGGTCCGAAAAACTGCGAGGTAGTGATTTGCCCGCCCTTCGTCAACCTGCAAATTGCAGCGGACCTGACGGCCAGTACAAGCGTCCACATCGGCGGCCAGAATCTCTTCTGGGCCAAGGAAGGCGCCTATACGGGTGAAATTTCGGGAGAGATGCTGAAGGCGGCGGGCTGCGGGTGGGTCTTGATTGCGCACAGCGAACGTCGCCAGTACTTTGGTGAAACCGACGAGACCGCGAACAGGAAAATCGTTGCGGCTCTGGATGCCGGATTGACGCCGATCGTCTGCGTCGGCGAGGTTCTCAAAGAGCGCGAATCAGGGCAGACGAACCTCGTGTTGGATAAACAGTTCACGGGCGGCATAGCGCCCCTGAACTCCGAACAGTTTGCGAAAATTGTGATCGCCTACGAACCCGTGTGGGCCATCGGCACCGGCAAGACCGCCACGCCGCAAATCGCCGCCGACGCGCATGCCACAATTCGAACCCTCGTGCGCAAACACTATGGGAACGACGCAGCCGAAAATTGCCGGATCTTGTACGGCGGAAGCGTGAAGCCCGACAATGTGAGAGAGTTGATGTCCCAGCATGACATCGACGGAGCGCTGGTAGGAGGGGCCAGCCTAGAGCCGGTTTCGTTTGCTGCCATTGTGAACTACGAAACGTCGAAACTCCAATGACCCGCATATTCCTTTTCTTCGTCATGACGGCCACCTTGATGGCCGATCTAAAACTGCCGCCCGAGTTCGAGCCCATCGCTCGGCTTGCCCTCTCCGCTCCTCCAGAATTCGCGGCTGACGGCTTGTTGCGATTGCTGGAGTCGGGCAAAGTCGCCGATCGGGATACCTTCCTGGATCTCGCGCAGCAAGCTTTCGACTTGGCGGCCAGCGCGCATTTTCGCGTGCCCATGCGAGTTACGCCCACCGTCCAAGCGGATACGCGGCCCGGTGCGCTCGCTAAAGCCTACGCGTTAAATCTCGATACTGTTTCACTCCAGTCGCGAGCTGTGCTGGCTATTCTTCCTACGGATCGAGTGCGAGCTCGGCAAATGTTCCTCTCGATGGCAAAGCCGGAGCTTCCCCCTCTGACGTGCGAGGACGCGCTGGTTTACGATGTGTCGGCGTTTTATCAGGCTCTTGGGGCTGTGGCTCGGAGCGGGTTCACGGCCAAAGAACGCGCTAAGGATGACCATGTAGCGTTCTTGCTGGATTACGTAGCGCAAGTCCATGCGTCTGCGCAGATCGCCCCCATGGCCGCAGTCCTGAATTCGGCCGGGCTCGCTCCCTCGCAGAAGGATCTTCTGGCAGTTCGTCTGAACGGCCAAATTGAAACGATTTCAGGTGATTTCAGGTCGTTTTCCGCTTCGCTGAACGAAATTGGCAGGAGCAGCGCAATTGCGCCGGACATCTCTCCCTCCTTTAAGAAGTATGTGGATCGCAACCAGAGAGGCGCCTGCGGGGAGCCGAGTGCCGACCAGTTCTGGAAGTCGGAATCGGCGCAACGTCTGATGGGGGGAGCACGCAAGCTCCGTTTTGGCGAGCCCGCGATCAGAGTGCTTAGCGATGCCGAACGCGGCACTCCCGAGTGGCGCCAGCAACTAGCTGATTTCGAAAAAGAAATGACCGAATGGTCTGCAGGATCGGAGAAGTCGGAAGCTGATTATTATCACCAGAAGTCGATCGTTTACGAGGCTTTGGTAGAGCTCATACCACCCGGACCCGATCGCGATTCCGCGTTGCAGGCCTTTATCTCGTTCATCAATGGCTCGGCAATGCAGGCACAGAATCCCGTGGAATGGTTCATGCCAGTGGCCGCGATGCTGCAGAGGGTTCGAAACACCAACAATGGAGAGCCAAGTAAGATGCTTGCGGCACTGGAAACGTCAAGCAGTCCAGTCTTGTCGCTGTACGCAGCGCTGGAGCGCGCCTTACCCATGGCTGTGCCATCGTGGGCGACTGCGGGAGTCAAGTCATTTTAACTTGCCGGGTCCATATTCGCGCCGATCTTACACTGCCGGGCGAGCCCGAATTCGCCAACTTATTGAAAATTAAACTTAAAATCATTGGCAGCCTGAATGCACCACCTCCGCCCGGAGGATGAAGGACATGTTGCATTATGCGCTGGTGTTTCTGATTATCGCACTTGTGGCCGGTTTCCTCGGGTTTACGGGAGTATACGCGGCTGCGGCTGGCATCGCGAAAATCTTGTTCTTTGTGTTCCTGGTGTTGTTCGTGATCAGCTTGGTCACGGGACGCCGGGCTGTATCCTGACGAAAGTACCACGGTAGTCTCCAAAATGGCGGGTTGGGCTGTTCACCCGACCCGCTAATGTCATCTTCCTCCTCATTCGGCTTCCTTCGCGCATTTTTGCTGCCACATAACAGCTTGGTCTAGCATCCAAAGATCTTTATCGACCTATGTGGATAGTTAGACTCGCGCTTCGACGGCCGTACACTTTCGTAGTCATGTCGATCCTGATCGCCATCCTGGGCGGAGCCGCGATCATCACGATGCCCACGGACATCTTTCCGACCATTGATATCCCAATTGTCAACGTGATTTGGGCCTATGGCGGTGTGTCGCCCGATGAGATGGCGAAGAGAATTGTCACCATCAGCGAGCGCGCCTTCACCACGACGGTAAACGATATCGAGCACATGGAATCGCAATCGTATAACGGCGTCGCGGTGATCAAGGTATTTTTTCAGCCCAAGGTGAAAGTGGAACTGGCTATTGCTCAGATCACAGCAATCTCGCAAACTATTCTGCGAGTAATGCCGCCTGGAATGTTCCCGCCCAACGTCATAAAATACAACGCTTCGAGCGTTCCAGTCCTCCAGCTAAGCATTAATAGCAAAACGATGAGCGAGCAGGAGCTTTATGACTACGGCCAAAATTTCATCAGGACTCAGCTTGCGACAGTGCAGGGTGCCTCGATTCCTTTGCCCTACGGCGGGAAGGCGCGGCAAATCATGGTGGATCTAGACCCGGACGCTCTGTACGCCAAGCACCTCTCAGCCACCGATGTTTCGAACGCCTTGAATCTTCAGAACCTGATCCTGCCCGCCGGGACCGCGAAAGTGGGCGACCGCGAGTACCTGGTGCGGGTAAACAGCAGCCCCGAGCTTTCTACCGCTCTGAACGACCTGCCCGTGAAAACGACCAACGGCGCGACAGTCTACATTCGGGACATCGCGCAAGTTCGAGACGGTTTCGCCGTGCAGAGCAACATCGTTCGCGAGAATGGCGCGCGCGCCGCTCTGCTTACCGTTCTGAAAACCGGCGGTGCATCCACGCTCGATATCGTCAACAACGTCAAGAAAGCGCTGCCCCGTATTCTTGCCGGGCTCCCCTCGGAACTGCACGTTACTACGCTTCTCGACCAATCGCTATTTGTGCGCGCGGCGGTTAAAGGGGTGATCCGAGAAGCGCTGATCGCCGCTGGCCTTACCGCCCTAATGATCTTGCTCTTCCTGGGCAGTTGGCGAAGCACGGTGATCATCTGCATCTCGATTCCGCTTTCGATTCTCACCTCGCTTTGCATTTTGAGCCTTTTCCACGAGACCATCAATGTGATGACGCTGGGCGGCCTCGCGCTGGCCGTTGGTATTCTTGTAGACGATGCAACCGTAGAGATCGAGAATATTCACCGCAATCTGGCGATGAGGAAGCCGATCACGCGCGCAATTCTCGATGGAGCGCAGCAGATCGCGGTACCGGCGTTCGTCTCCACCCTCGCGATATGCATCGTGTTCGTGCCGGTGCTTCTGCTGACCGGTGCCGCCAGATATCTCTTTACTCCGCTCTCGATGGCTGTAGTCTTCGCGATGCTCGCGTCCTATTTGCTCTCGCGAACGCTGGTGCCGACCATGGTTCACTTCCTGCTCAAACCCGAAGTCGCCATTTACGCGGAAGGCGAAGAAAATTACCACGGCGGCGGGTTCATTTGGAAGACCCACCACGCTTTCAACGGGCTGTTCGAGCGCATGCGCGAGGGCTATCGCGGCGGCTTGGAATGGACTCTCGGTCATCGCGTACTTGTGGCTGGCTTATTTGGGGTATTTGTAGTTGGGTCGCTCTTTTTGGGATTGGTTGTCGGGCAGGATTTTTTCCCCTATGTCGATTCAGGGCAAATGCGCATGCACGTCCGCACGCCCGAAGGGACTCGAATCGAGCAGACCGAAGTAACCTTCGCGAAGGTGGAAGACGCCATTCGTCGTGTGATCCCGCGCGAGGAGCTTGCCAACCTGCTGGACAACATCGGGATTGCCAATGGCGGCATTAACCTCGCCTTTGGAGACAGCGCGACTCTCGGCAGCGGAGACGGCGAGATCCTGATCTCCTTGAATCAGGAAAAGCATAAGTCGACGCTCGAGTACGAACGCCAGATCCGCTCAGCTCTCGAAAAAGATTTCCCGGAGCTGACGGTTTTTTTTCAGCCCGCCAACATTACCAACCAAATCCTGAACTTCGGCCTGCCCGCTCCGATTGATATTCAGGTGGTTGGCCGGAGCCCTGCAAATTACGGGATTGCCAAGCAGATTGAACGTAAAGTGAAGCTGGTTGCTGGCGCCGTAGATGTTCACATTCACCAGGAAGTGAATTACCCCGAGGTGCGGGTGAACGTAGATCGTACCAAGGCGAGCGAAGCCGGTCTAACTCAGCGCGATGTTGCCAACAGCCTGCTGATTTCGCTTAGTTCCAGCGGACAAGTCGCTCCGAATCAGTGGTTGAATCCGGTGAATGGCGTCAACTATACGGTGGCGGTGCAGACGCCCACCTATCGGGTGGATTCATTCGACGCACTGAGCCGAACGCCAATTTCGGCGGCTGGCGGCGGGTCATCCCAGTTGCTTAGCAACCTGGCCTCGATGAATCGCGGGACGTCGGTTGCGGTAGTGAATCATTACAATGTGCAGCCGGTTTTCGACGTCTACGCTAATGTAGACCGCCGCGATTTGGGTGGCGTAGCGAATGACATTCAGAAAATCGTGAAAGAGGCCAAGCTGCCCCAGGGGACGTTTATCGATGTGCGGGGCCAAGTGCTGACCATGAAGAACTCGTTCGTGCGGCTAGGCCTCGGACTGGTTTTTGCTATCCTGCTGGTCTATCTTTTGATGGTTGTGAATTTTCAAAGCTGGCTCGATCCGTTCATTATCTTGATGGCTCTGCCGGGCGCGCTGGCGGGTATTCTTTGGATGCTTTTTGTCACGCAGACCACCTTGAGCGTTCCGGCCCTGATGGGCGCGATCATGAGTATTGGGGTCGCAACAGCGAACAGCATCCTGCTCGTATCATTCGCCAACGACGAACGAATGAACGGCATGTCGGCGATGGAAGCAGCGTTGAGTGCAGGCTACACTCGCATACGGCCTGTCACCATGACAGCGCTCGCGATGATCATCGGCATGTTGCCGATGGCGCTCGGAATGGGCGAGGGAGGCGAACAGAATGCTCCTTTGGGCCGCGCGGTGATCGGCGGCCTGCTGGTCGCAACCTTCGCGACTCTGTTTTTTGTACCCGTCGTATACACGTATCTGCGAAATAAACAACCAGTGGATCTCGATCGTCAGATCGAGGACGAGCAACACGAGTTGGAAACACAGGAGCATCCGATCTAAGCCCATGACAGATCGACCGAAGGCCACGCTCATCGGGACCGGCATCGTCCTGCTGCTTGCCGGCTTGTTCGTGGCCGGATATCTTCCGCGCCGCGAACGAGACCGCGTTCTTGCGGCAGGAGTGAAGCACGAAAAGACCACGCTGCCCGAGGTCAACGTGGCGGAAACCTCAACCTCGCCCGCCAATAGCAATCTGTTGCTGCCGGGCAACATCACCCCTCTCACCGAGGCAGTGATCAACGCCCGCGCCGAGGGCTATCTGCGCAAGCGTTACGTGGACATCGGCGATCGCGTCCGTGCGGGGCAATTGCTCGCCGAGATCGAAGCGCCCGAACTCGATCAGCAGGTGCAGCAGGCGCGCGCCGGCTTATCGCAGACTCAGGCGGCTCTCGGGCGCGCTCAGCATGTGCTCGCGCAATCGCGCGCGAATGCGCATCTTTCGGAGGTGACGGAGCAGCGCTGGAAAACGCTAGCGGATCGAGGCGTGGTATCGCGCCAGGAGTTCGATCAAAAGCACGCGCAATCCGAATCGGACCAGGCGGCTGTCGAATCCGCTCAATCCGACGTGCGAGCGGCACAGGACAATATTCGCGCAAGCGAAGCGAACGTGCAGCGACTGGTGGAACTGCAAGGATACAAAAAAATCACGGCACCGTTCGCGGGTGTGGTTACAGTTCGAAATGTTGATGTCGGCGCGCTGATTTCCACCAGCGGCAGCACGCCCTTGTTCCGCATCGCCCAGATTGACGTGCTTCGCATCGTGATCAACGTTCCGGAGCAGAGCGCCCCGCTCATTAAGGTTGGCGAGCCGGCCGAGGTTACGGTGCAGGAATTCGGATCGCGCAAATTCAACGGACGAGTTTCCCGGACGGCAAATTCGCTGGACGCCAACACTCGGACGCTGCCTACGGAAGTTCAGGTTCGCAACGCTGATTACACGCTGCTGCCTAACATGTATGCCCAGGTCAACTTTATCGGCGCGAGAAAGGCCCCAGCGATTCTAGTGCCTGGCGATGCGCTGATCGTGAAGTCGGACGGCACCCAAGTGGCGGTGGTCTCGAGCGGCAATCGAGTGCACTTCCAACCCGTGGAGGTTGGGCGCGACTATGGCCCGGAGATCGAGATTCGCACTGGACTGTCTGGCGGCGAGAGAGTAGTTGTGAATCCAACCGACGATGTGCGGGAAGGCGCTGAGGTGAATCCCATCCTGCAAAAGCCGAAAGCCCAACCGGGCGTGGTCGTAAACAAAGGAAAGAAGTAGGCGATGGCTGCACGCAGGCTTCTCGCGCTGAGCGCTCTTTTAGCGAGCGCTTGCTTGGGCCAGGACGGCCGCTGGTATGAACGTCTGAGCCAGCCTTACAGGGCTCCGGCGGCGCCTCGCATCTCCCTTGACAACTCATCCCGGATCGATAGCCTGATTCGCGCTGGTCAGTTGTATCTCTCCTTGCAAGATGCGGTCGCCCTCGCGATAGAGAACAACCTCGACATAGAACTGCAGCGTTTCGGGCCTAGGCTCGCCGAATCCGATACTCTGCGGGCGCATGGCGGGGGACTCCTGCGCGGGATCCCGCTCACGATTCGGCAGCTTCCAGCGGGCGTGGGCGGCCCTGGAGCTCCGCTACTCAGTACTGTGGGCGGCACGGCCCCGTCGACGAATTTGCCAAGCAATTCGGCCGACCTCGCATCGATCACGGAACAAACAACAGACCTCTCCGTACTCGGTTCAACCCCTCTTTCCCCAGGTTCCCGGCTGCCTTCTTATGATCCGGCAATCGTGGGCGTTCTGAATTGGCAACGCCAATCCACGCCGCAGGCCAACACGGTCAGCTCCGGCACTACGGCTCTTGATTCCAGCAACCTGATCGGCAATTTGAGCCTGCAGAAATCTTTCGAAAGTGGCGGCACTGTCAATCTGGGTTATAACAACGCGCGCCAGAACAGCAATACGTTGCGCGCCGATTATAACCCCTATTTGACTTCCACCCTCGGGCTCACCGTAACCCAACCTTTGCTGCAAGGCTTTGGGATCGCCACGAATCGTCGCTTCATCACAATTGCCAAGAACAACGAGAGGATTACCGATTATGTTTTCCGCCAGCAACTCATTGAGACGGTCTCATCGGTGGTCCGGCTGTACTGGGACATGGTGAGCCTGGTGGAAGACGTACGCGTCAAGGAGCAGGCGAATGCCCTGGCAAAGAAGCTCTTTGAAGATAACAAGTTGCAAGTGGAAGTTGGGACGCTTGCCCCTCTGGAACTGAAGCGCGCGCAAGCCGAGGTCGCCCGAAGCCGACAGGATCTTACGAATTCGCAACACTTGGTATTGCAACAGGAGCTGCTGCTCAAGAACGTTTTGACTCGCACGGGAAATAGCGACCCGCTGCTGCATGCCGCGAGAATCGTTCCGCTCGACCGTATCGAAATCCCGGCCCAAGAGGACGTCCAGCCGGTGCAAGACCTGCTGGCCAAAGCAATGGAGGCGAGACCCGACTTGGCCCAAGCCCGCATTCAAATCGACAATTCAAATGTCAGCTTGAGAGGATCCAAGAGCGCGCTTTTGCCCGAGCTGGATTTTATCGGCAGCATTCAAAACAGCGCGCTTTCGGGCCAAGTGAACAATGCCACTTCACCAGCCGGCTCACCGTTGACGCGTACGCCCGACCCATTCTTCATCGGTGGCTTCGGGAACACGCTAGGTCAATTGTTCGGGCATAACTTCCCAAATTATGCAGTCGGGGTGCAACTGAACATCCCGCTCTATAATCGAGTGGCACGAGCGGATGTAATTCGCGATGAGTTACAGGTGCGCCAAAGCGAAGTGCGCCTCCAGCAATTGGGAAATCAGGTGCGTCTGGAAGTAGAGAACGCCTTAGTCGCTTTGGAGCGGGCGCGCGAAACGTATGACGCGGCAGTGGAGACCCGGCAGCTTCAGGAAGAAGCGCTTGGCGCGGAGCGAGAACGCTATGCAGTGGGCGCCTCGACCAGCTTCTTCGTGATTCAATATCAGCGCGATTTGGAGCAGGCCCGATCCACCGAGGTGATCGCGAAGAATAACTATGCGAAAGCTCGCAACGCTTTGGATCGAGCTACGGGCGACATTCTCGCTCGCAATCGAATTGAAATTCAAGAAGCCTATCGCGGACACATTTCGCGTTCGCCGACGCCGCTTCCAGCTCTGGAGCCGAAGTAGATCTAGACCGCGTCGGAAATCGAAGTAAAGCTGAAATCGGCGGAGACCAGCGCGGGCGCGATCATCGTGGCTCCTTCCAACCCGCGCATGCGCGACGCTTGGCCCAATTTAACTGTGTTCTTCAGCAGGTTCAAGGGTCCGTCGTTGAACCGGAAGTTCATCACCGGTTCTGAGATTTCACCTTTCTCGATGAGGAACAGCCCGTCGCGAGTCAGCCCAGTGTACTGCTGAGTCTGCGTATTCACGAATCGGATGTACCAGAAGTGCGTCACCAGCAAACCGCGCTCGACGGACTTGATCAACTCTTCCGTGGTCGCGCTGCCGCCATCCAAGATGAGAGAGTTCAGTGCTGGAGTCGGCTGTTGCTTGGTCTTGGAACCCCAGTAACGGTCGACTGCCAGGTTCGCAATCACGCCTTTGTCGATCCAATTGATTTTGCGCGTTGGCAGTTGATCGCTCGTCCAAGGCAGGGCGGGCAGTCGCGGATCGAACGGGTCCGAACGAAGGGTGATGAAGTCCGGGAACATCTTTTCGCCGAGCCTTGTGCCTCCGCCTTTCTTGCTCAGGAAGCTGCGTCCTTCTTCGGCCGAGCGCGCCTGAAAACCCTGGCCCATGAATCCGCCAGTGAGAAGGTGAACGATATCGCCTGTTGCCGTGGGTTCGAACACCACAGTGTATTTTCCTGGATCGAGCTTGCGAGGATTCTTCCAGCGGGCGCACTTGCCTGCGGCGGTCGCGGCCAGCGATTTGCCGTCAATCTCTCCCATGCGTGTCGCGGCTGCGCCTGCCCAACCCGAACTCGATCCATCGGCCATGCGGACCGTGGTTGTTAGCTTGCAATCGGCAGCGATGTGAAATCCGAACAGTCCGGCTTTGTTGGCAATAGAGGATGCAGTAGTCTGGCGCTCGAAGAGACCGGCTGCCACGAGCTTCTGCTTCTGGGATGCCTCGATAATTGCGCGGATCTGCGGGATCATCTCGGGAGCGCGGGCAGTGGCCGTCTTCTCGTCATAATCGTTAGTTTCGGGATATTGCTGCTTCCCGAGCGGAACACCGTGCTCGGGATTCGGCGGAGCGATCAACGCGAGTTCTTCAGCTCGTTTAACGGCCGCGCGCAGGATGTCGTCATCTAAGTCGTTCACCACCGTGCTGCCCGTGCGTCCGTCGCGCGTGGCGCTGATCGAGACGGAGTGTCGATTCACAAGTGCGGCCGTGGTGATCCCGTTGTTTGCGAAACGGGTGAAGGCCTGCTCCGATGAAGAGATCGATACGGAACACTCCGGGACGGTAGAGAAGGAGAGAACCTTCTCGGCGAGTTTCTGGGCTTGCTCTCGAGTCAGCATGTTCGTTAATCCGTGACAATCGTATCGATCTGGCGGAAACGCGATGGCGCGCAACCGTGGCTCATCGCGTTGATCTGGGTGGGCTCGCCCTTCGCGTCGCCGCTGGTTCCAAACTGCTGCCAGTAACTGGGACCGGCTATTCCGTCGCAAGCCTGCCAGAAGTCGGGCGTACGGGCCTGATAGGAAACGCGAGACAGCATGCCGCGCTTCTTGCCGCCTTTAATCTCCCAGAACGCATCGCCGCCGAATTGGAAGTTGTAGCGCTGCTGGTCAATCGAGTAACTGCCCCGGCCTTCGATCATGACGCCGTCGTCGATCCCACTTACTAAGTCGTCCAGGGTGACTTCCGGCTTTCCCGGTGCTAGCCAGACGTTCGGCATACGCTGAAACGTAACCGTGGCCCAGGAGTCGGCGTAAGAGCATCCGCGCGATTCATTCTCACCTACTAAGTGGGCCTGATCGCGAGTGGTCTGATAGTGCTTGAAGATCCCATTTTCGATGATGGGGAACTTGGTGGTTTTCACTCCATCATCGTCGTAGCCGCAGGTAGCCAAGCCTTGCGGATAGATCTTGTCGCCGTAAAACGTGACCAAGTCGGACGCGATCCGTTTGCCCATTTTGTCGGGAGTTATGTAGCTTGTGCCAGCGTAGTTGGCCTCGTATCCAAGCGCGCGGTCTAGTTCGGTCGGATGTCCCACGCTTTCATGAATGGTCAGCATCAGGTGGCTCGGCATGAGCAATAAATCTTTCTTCCCAGGGGTGACGGCCGGTGCGGCAAGATGCTCCAGAACCTCTTCACGGATCCGCTCGGCGTTTTCCATGAGGTTCATCTTCGCAACGTACTCGTATCCGGCTGAGACTTGCGTGGGCTGATAACTGCGCTGGCGGGACAGGCCCTTTTGGAAATCGACCGCAGTCGCGGAAGCCCCGCCAAAGGTTTGCAAGACGAGTTGTTGGATGGACGAGCCTTCCGACGAAGCGAAGTATTTATCTTCCGACCTGAAGTTGAGATTTGCGTTACCGCCGAACACTCGCTTGCTCTTCTTGATCTCGGAAACCACGTTGTGCAGCAACTCCACCTTCTCCGCGACCGGCACTTCAAACGGGTCGCGTTCGTGAGGCGAGACCCAATGATCGCGGTACGCCTTTACAGGCGCGAGTTGGACTGGACGCGGCTGAATGGTCGCATTGGCTTTGGCTATGGTGACCGCCTCGCCTGTGATGCGGACTATCTCTTCCTGGGTGACGATGGGCGATGAAGCGAACCCCCAGGCACCGTTGACGATCACGCGCACGCCGAAGCCGAAGCTGGAGTCCTCGCTGATGACCGGGACTTCGAGAGTCTTGCCGGTGCTGCGCTCGGTGGTGGCCCGGAGCATCACGTTCTGCGTGCGGTAGCGCCCGATGCGGACATCGCAATAAGTGGCTTTCAGCTTCTTGGCTTCGCGGAGGCCGACGGCGGCTAGCTTTTCGAGGTCCGGAGTTGGTTTAGGAGAAGTGGCGGGAGCTCCGAAGAGGTGTGCGGCATAGAGGGCGGAGGAGCCAATGAAGGCACGACGCGAGAGCATTTCTACAGGATAAGCTATGGCGCAGACCTGAGATCTCAACCCATGGCCATGCCACCCCACAGCAGCTGGCCTTCGAGGCGTAAAGTTTGCTTCCGCCTGCCGTTAATGCGATGATGTGCGGGAAATGAGATTTGATTTATTGACCGCCCTCGCTTGTTCCGCTGTAGCGGGCTACGCTCAGCAAAATCCGGTCCCGGCCGACGCGC
>JANXQZ010001206.1 GCA_025353235.1 Bryobacterales bacterium | reverse complement strand
AAAAATCACCGGCAAAGTGATCGTCGCGATGGACACGGACCAGGGAACCCTGGACTGGATCAAGAAAGGCGGAATTGCCGCAACTATCGCTCAAAAGCCTTACACGATGGCTGCATACGGGTTGAAGATGCTGGCTGACCTGCATATGAACAAGCCCGCGAACCTCGATCATAACTGGGCTCAGGATACGCAATCGCCTCTGCCGGGCTTCATCGATACGGGTGCAACGATGATCGACAAGAGCAACGTGGACTCCTTCATCACGTCTCGCGATTCCGGCAAGTAGCGACTTGCTAAGACCACCGCTGCTGCAGTTCCGCAACGTGTCCGTGATGCGCGGCATGAACCCGGTTCTCAAGCAGATCGATCTCACCATCGAGGGCGGCGAGCATGTCGCCATCCTCGGGCCGAACGGTTGCGGCAAGTCTACCTTCATCAAAACCATCACACGCGAATGCTATCCGCTTCGCGAACCCGGCTCCAGTCTGCGCATTATGGGGCAGGATACGTGGAACATCTTCGAACTGCGCCGGTATCTTGGGATCGTTTCGAACGATCTCTTGAATACCACGACTCGCGATTTGACGGGTCGCGAGGTAGTGCTGTCGGGATTTTTCAGCAGCATTGGGATTTGGCCGAATCATGAGGTCACGCCTGAGATGTTGGAGAAGGGGCAGGAGATTCTGCATCGTCTGGAGGTGCCGCATCTTGCCGAGCGCTTCCTGACCGAAATGTCGTCGGGCGAGGTGCATCGTATTATGATTGGCCGCGCTCTGGTGCATGAGCCTACGGCGCTGCTGCTGGATGAGCCGAGCACCAGCCTGGACTTATTCGCTCAGCATGAACTGAGGATGATCCTGCGCAAGCTGGCGCAAGACGGCACGGGCATTTTGCTGATTACGCATCATTTGTCTGACTTGATTCCCGAGATTGAGCGGGTGATTCTGATGAAAAGCGGGCGGGTATTTGCGGACGGGCCTAAGGCTGAGATGCTCAACGAGGGGAGGCTGGGAGAGCTATTCGGATTGCCTGTGACACTTGAATCCCGCGACGGCTACTACCATCTTTGGTAAGTCGATGCTGCTTGTAGCAACCCAACGCCACGGATATTGACGCAGTTATGCTCCTCCGGCTCACCGGAACTAAACGGACCATAACTCAATGCCCGGTTGCAAAAGTAAGCGTGCCGAAGTTTTCGGGAACATGATTGGGATCCCGATGCACGACACAGGTGGGCTGCCAGCACAGGAAGCGCCTTTGAGAGTCTGGTCCTTCGCCGTCGATCCGGTACAGGTTCGCCCGCCAACGGGTCCCCTGTTTTACTTCCTTCTCACTCACTGACTTCAAGGGAATTTTAGTCGCGGCGTACCAGATCTTTGCCCGTTCGTCTATCCGCGCGGTGGTCTTCCAACCAGACCGCCAGCCCTGCCCAAGGCCCTCATGATCCAAGTCGATAGCCAGATCGATCCAATCGCCGGTAGGCGCGATCTCGTACTCTCGATAGTGTCGAATATTTGCCCAGTCGTCTCCCAGGAACATTTCGACTACGTCGCGGTCCCACAAGCCGTGGCGGGCCTTGTCGTTCTGGGCGGGCAAAAATAGATTCAGAGTGCGATAAGGACAGATGAACAAGAGGTACAAGTCCGTGTCGGTCCAGAAGCCCCGGATTTCTGTCTTGAGATCTGGATAATCGATGACCCGGCTGCAATCCTTAGTGATCCAGGACGATCTCGCGTTCTTCCAGGTGGCTGAATTTGGGTTTGTATTTAACTCCAGTGCAGACGTGACGTGCGGCACAGAAAAATTGGCGGTTGGCCGAGCCACTGCGCAGGAACCAAGTGGTTGGCCATGGAGAGCCGACGAAAACAGCACCGCGCTTGCGACGCGCAACGGCAAGGACATACAAGACCTCCTTCAATCGGCCCGCAATGTTGGTATTATTCAGGCGCCGGTGCTGGAACCTCGGGTTCCGGTTCGCCGGCCTTGGGCGAGTAATACGAATGGTAGTACGTATACTTGCTGTACAACTCTCCGCGACGCGCGCCATTCACGACAATGCCCAGAACATTATTCTGACATAGCGATTGCATAGCTCGCGTAACCGAATCGATGGTAGTGGCACCGATCCGAACCACGAGAATCGTGCCATGGCACAAGGTGGAAAGGAGATTCGCATCGGCTGCGAAGAGCAGCGGGGGACTGTCCAGGATCACCCAATTGAAGATCGATGGCAATTCGTCGAGCATCTCTTTCACCTCTTTGAGGTTCAGAAGCTCAAGCGGGTTGATCACCGCTTCGCCCGCAGGCATGACGTACAAATTGGAATCGCCAACCCTTCGGATCGCCTCGTGCAGAGGCACTTTCCCCTGCAAATAATCCGTGGCTCCGGGGCTGCGCTCGATTTGGAGCAGGTTATGCGCGATCGGCCTTCTAAAGTCAAAATCGCACAGCAAAGTTAAGTTCCCGGATAGTTGGGCCTGCGCCATTGCCAGATTGATTGCAGCGAAGGATTTGCCTTCCGCTGGTGACGGACTCGTAACCACGGCCGTATGAATCGGCTGCAAGCTCTGCATATGATTCAAGCGGGTTCGGAGCGTCCGGAACTCCTCGGTCGGCGCCTCATGCGGATTGGTCGGGTCGATCAGCAACGACTCCTGCGATGGGTTGTAAGGGACCGACTTGATCTTTGCCAGCAGATCCTGCAGGGGCGAGGCGATTACGACACTCGCAGGGGCTGAATAGCCGGTTACAGTCCGATGGTCCGGCGTCGGCGCAACTGCCGATCCGCCAGGTGCGGATTGCTCCGCTCGTCTCAATGCTTCGTGAACTCGACTCATGTTTCTCCGGTTTCAGGTGCGCGTCGCGTAGTAATACAGGACGGAACTCGACATAACTACTACTCCGATCAAGCACGCGGTAGCCCAAGCCAGCCATCCCAGCCTGCGGCGGCGGCGGACAATTAAATCGTTCTCTAGCAGCGGAATGCTCCCGAGGACTGGCAGTTGGGTGTATGCTCGAACGTCTTTCAGGTTCTTCAGCGAAGAATCCCTCACTTCCCGAGCTCCGGCAAGGAACATTCCGAGTATCAAGCCGATCCCGGTTCCTGCCAGAATAATCATCGGGCGCTTCGGCTCGGTAGGTGTTTCTGGAATGTTCGCCAGTTCAATTTGTTCCAGCGTCTCGCCCTGATTGTTGTTGATCACCGCTGTCGACATCAATGAGTCGGTCACCTTCTTATCCAGGACCTCGTATTCTTTCTTGGCCAAATCGCGATCCCGCATCAGCTCTTCGTACTCTTTCAGGCCGACCGGCATGCCTTGGAGACGTTCCTGGACGGATTTCAACGTGCTGTTTAGTTGCGCGACCTGGTTCTGATAATCTTTCATTTCCAAGTCTTTCGCCTCCATCATTCCGTTGATGCGTTTAATTGCCGCTTCATGATCTCGCTGCCTCTGCAGAAGTTCTTGGTTCACCGGCTGTTTCGCAGCCAACTCCGGTTTCTTGCTGCTTTCGTCTTTCACGATGTCATCGCGCTGCTTTTTGGCCATCGCCAGCTTTGCAACCAGACTCTGCACGTCTGGATGAGACTCGCTATATCGCTGGCGGTCAGCAGCCAGCGCCGACTCATAAAAAGTTATTTCGCGCTCTTTCTCAGTGAGCTTTTCGCTCTTTTGCCGAGCGGCCTGTTGTTCCTGAGCAACCGGATCCTTCAACTGATTCAACTCATCCCGGAATATGCGAATCTGGTTCTCCATCACGAGCTTGTCCTGATTTACGCGGCTCATAGCCGTATTGAGATTCAGAAGCTGGGTTTGAAGGGCCGTCAACTGATTGAAATTCGTCTGCTGCTGCTCTGGCAAATGCCCCAGATTGCGCTGGCGAAAGTTACTGAGCTGGCCTTCGAAATTATCGAGCTTCTTCTTGGCCGCCTCCCGGCTGTTTTGCAGGAATTCGGTAGTCTGCTGGGTTACCGACGTCGTTTCCTTCTGGTTCTCGCCCATGAGGTCGCTAATAATTTTCTGGGCCACCTTTTGAGCAATGTTGCGGTTCTGATAGGCAAATCCAATCTGAAATGCCGGCAGGGCGGCTTTGCCGTTCGTCTGTCCCATGGTCGAAACGGGAATTATTTTGATATCGTGAACGCGCATGTTCTCGACTACGTCCTGCATGGGCATGCGCTTCAGATCTTTCTTATAAAGATCGTAGGTGTTGATGATCGATTGAAGCTTGTCTTTGCTTAGCACACCCTGAATCATCGAGTTAAAGCGGCCCGACAGGTCGGAATTCAAGTTGCTGGATACGATCAATTCGGGGATCTTCGGCGGAACCACGCGAACGGTTCCGGTGGAAACATAAGTATCCGGCCAAAGAAATGCCACCACCGTGGCGATTACCAGTGCCGCGAAAGTCGGTCCGAAGATCCACGACTTGTGCCTGCGCAAAATATCGATATAGTCTTCGACATCAAGCGGTCGACGCGCTACGCTTTGTTCCTGGGGCTGCATGCTATTCCTATTAAAAATCCGTTTCAGCGAACTCTATCGAACAATGACGTGATCACCGTTCTCAAGATAAATGTTTTGCTCCAGGTGTTTCCCTCTAATCACGTCCTTATAGTTGAACCTGTAGCTCTTGGAGCCGCGCAGAATCCGGACGTCGGTCTGCTTGGCAAACTCTCTGAAGCCGCTGGCAATGCTCAGCGCCTCCAGTACGTTCGTAGGGGAGACGAGGGGATACGCGCCGGGCCGGCCAACC
>JANXQZ010001199.1 GCA_025353235.1 Bryobacterales bacterium | reverse complement strand
GGTCATCGGGGCTGTCGGGCGGGGCGTCTTCCAAAGTCACGGGTGGAATACTGGGCTCCGAAACTGGATGACAACAGACGAAGGGACATTACAAAGCAGCGGCGCTGGCGAGCCGCAGGTTGGGATGTGCTCGTGGTTTGGGAGTGCGAGTTGAAGAATACGCCCAAGGTATCGGGAAAGATTCTACGGTTTCTTACTCGCTAGAATTTACGAAGTGCTTCGATCTCGGCGAGCATCCCGTTCAGCATCGCCTTCGCCATGATCTCGCCCTTCTCGCGAGTCGCCAACGTGGGATCGCCATAGATGCCAGAGGCTGAATACGTGCCGGGCTTCTTCGGATCGCGCGTGAGCCCACCTGGCCCGTTCGGATGGTAGTCCTTGATGGCCTTACTCATGTCCACTAGGCTTGGCTCAATAAACAGCATCAGAGAGGTTTCTATCTCATCGGCGTGAGTGCCACCCTCTTGCTTGCTGATTCGCTTCTCGACGGCTGCGCCGACTTCCAGAATATTTGTGTAGCGAAACTCGATCCCGTCGCGAGCGAGGATTTCGGCGGCTGGCTTGAGCGCCCGCAAAGTTGACACGCCCGTGTTCAAAGCATAAAACCGCTTGGGGCCATAGGCGGCGAGCACCCGGCAGATATCCACAATAAGGTCGCGAGCGGTTTCCAGCCGCAGCGTGGTGGAGCCCGGATATTCGGTGAAGGCCGGATAGTAGTGGTAGTTGACCGTCGGGGCAATCACTACATCTGCCCGCTCCAGAACCTTGCGTTTAAAATACTCGGCGAGCACAAAATCGTTCTTCAGCTTGAGATGCGGCCCGTGTTCTTTCGATTGCGCGCCGATCGGAATCACCACCACCGTCTCGGGTTTCAGCACGCGCTCCGCTTCCACCCACGTCAGATCTTCGAGCAGAATACCCTTGCCTTGACCCCACGCGGAAGCGGCTAAAATCAGCGGAATGAACGCCCTTGTGTTGGCTAATCTCATGTCGCGTGTTACAGTACCACATCATGAGTTCACCCCGGCTGGCATTGGCGGCCATCGCATTGACGCCTCTTTTTTGGGACGCCGGACTCGATCCCGGATCCATCGCGCGTTAGGATAAGAGATTCTCGTGAACCAGCTTCTTCGCACTAAAAACATCGACGACCTTCTCAGATCCTCGCAGGATCCAGAAAAGCGCCTGAAGAAGACTCTTGGTCCTTGGAGTTTGACGGCGCTGGGAATCGGGGCCGTGATCGGATCCGGCATTTTTACTCTTACCGGAACGGCTGCCGCTGGCAGGGTGGACAAGATTAATTCCGTCTTCAACGCCACCATTCTCGACTTGGTCACGCAAGGCGTCCACGCCGGTTCGTCCATGGGGCGTCCCGGTGCGGGTCCAGCCATCACGCTGTCTTTTGGACTAGTGGCGATCGCATGCTGCTTTGCGGCCCTTTGCTATGCCGAACTAGCCTCCATGATTCCGATTGCCGGAAGCGCTTATACGTACGCTTATGCCACGCTGGGCGAAGTGTTCGCCTGGATCATTGGGTGGGATCTCATTCTGGAATATGCGGTTTCCAACATGTCCGTGGCGGTCGGGTTTTCAGCATATTTGCAGGACCTGGGCGACAACCTTTTTGGCTGGCACCTCCCGCCTGAAATTGCCTATCCTCTGTTCCCCGCGCCGGGACAGCCAGGTGGATATTTCAATATTCCCGCGCTGCTGATTACGATTTTGGTGACCTTGATCCTGGTGCGGGGCGCCAGGGAAAGCGCTGGGGCAAACACCACTATGGTGCTGATTAAGATCGCCGCGATCCTGCTTTTCTGTTTTGGTGCGGCCAAAGCAATTCGTCCCGAAAACTGGCATCCCTTCGCGCCAAACGGCTTCTCCGGAATTCTGACAGGTGCGTCCATTGTGTTCTTCACCTACATCGGGTTCGATTCCGTTTCCACCGCCGGCGAGGAATGCAAAAACCCCCAGCGGGATTTGCCGATTGGCATATTGGTGACGCTGGTAGTCTGCACCATTCTGTACGGGTCGGTATCCCTGGTGCTCACTGGCATCATGCGTTTCGATCAGCTCGGAACCAGTTCTCCTGTCGCCGATGCGCTCAAGGCGCTCGGCTACAATAGGCTGCGTCTGATTGTCACCGCAGGAGCGTTGATGGGAATGCTCTCCTCGCTGCTGGTCTATCAGTATGGCCAAGCTCGCGTCTGGTTCGCGATGTCCCGCGACAAACTTCTCCCGGGCATCTTTTCATCCGTCCACAAGCGCTTCCGCACCCCGCACATTAGCACTTGGATTGCCGGATTTTTCGTCGGGATTCCCGCAGGTATTTGGGACATCGACACGCTCGCAGAATTATCCAATATTGGCACTCTCTTCGCTTTCATCCTGGTATCCGCAGGCGTGATCGCGCTGCGCCGGTCGCAACCCGACCGGCCACGGGTGTTTCGTGCCCCGCTTGTCCCGCTGGTGCCGATACTCTCCATTATCTGCTGCCTTATCTTAATGATGGGATTACCGCTGCTCACTTGGCTTCGCTTTTTCACATGGTTGATTATCGGCCTTTTTATCTATTTCCTGTACAGCAAAAAGCGCAGCGAACTAGCCGATTAAGATCGGTGCGATAAAATTTGAGTTGCTGAACAAAATTCGATCCGCCTGCGTTCTCGGCCTTCTCGTTGTATCGTTCCCGCACGTGCTTTGGTGCCAAGCGTCCACCGCGCAGGCGGTTCGCTTCCACACTAACTTGGGCGACATCGACGTTTCGCTCCTCGTCAACTCCGCGCCGAAAACGGTGGCCAGCCTGCGCGAAAACATGAAGCAGGTGCACCACCTGCTGCGCGTCATGGTGGGCGGCGCTAGACCGATCATCGCCGCCGTGGAGGGCGACGCATTCGGTGCCGGCATGTC
>JANXQZ010001195.1 GCA_025353235.1 Bryobacterales bacterium | reverse complement strand
TGACTTGGGCCGATAGATTGAATAGGCTTCGAAGATGGTTGATCAGTTAACTCGCGTCTTACTTTGCAGTGCGCTCGCCGCCGGATTTTTCGCTCAGAATGCTGGCGCGGCTAAGAAAGGCAAAATGCACATACCCAAGCTCGAAGACAAATACGCCGAGGTAAATGGTGTTCGGCTGCATTATGTGACTGCCGGGAAAGGACCGCTGATTATTTTTCTGCATGGCTTTCCCGAGTTCTGGTACGAGTGGAAAAACCAGCTCGCCGAATTCGGGAAAGATCATATGGCGGTGGCGCCCGATATGCGCGGATATAACTTGTCCGGCAAGCCCGCCGAAGTGGATCAGTATCAGGTGAAGTATTTGGTGGAGGATGTGCGCGCGCTGGCGGAGCACTTGGGCCACAAGAAATTCGTGCTGGTGGCACACGACTGGGGCGGAGCAGTGGCTTGGGCCTATGGGATCGCTCATCCTGAAACGCTCGAGAAGCTGGTGATTATTAACGCTCCCCATCCCGGTGTTTTCGCGCGGCTGCTGAGTCAGGATCCGGCACAGCAGAAAGCCAGCGGCTATATGCTGATGTTCCGCAGCCCGCAAGCTGAACAGATGCTTTCGGCGAACAACTACGCCGGCTTGGTGAACGCGGTGATGGGTAAAGGGCTCGAAACTGGCGTGTTCACTGAAGAGGATAAGAAGGCGTACATCGAAGCGTGGTCGCAGCCCGGTGCGCTTACGGGCGGACTGAATTACTACCGCGCGGCGAAGATGGGCCCTCCAGCGCCGGTAAAAGAGGGCGAGACTGCCGATACATCGGCCAAGCCTGCTGCCAGCGCGTTTGGCGATCCAGATAAGCTCATGGTGAACGTGCCCACCTTGGTCATCTGGGGCGAGAAGGACACGGCGCTCTTGCCGGGCAATCTGGACGGTCTGGATAGGTTCGTGCCGCAATTGACCGTGAAGCGCATTCCAGAGGGTTCGCATTGGGTTATCCATGAGAAGCCTGCCGAAGTGAATGAGTACATTCGCGAGTTTATTGCCAAGTGAGCTTTGGATTCCGACAGGCCATCTGCAACGAAGTTTACGAAAAGCGTCCGCTAGCTGAGGTTTGCCGGAGTATTCGCGAGATCGGTTATACCGGCATCGAGATCGCTCCGTTTACGCTCTCCGAGAGTCCGCGCGACCTGACGCCTGCGGTTCGTCGAGAGTATCGGGATCTTATCCATTCAGAAGGCCTCACGTTTGTCGGGCTGCACTGGTTGATGGTCTCGCCGAAAGGGCTGCATGTGACTACGCCGGACCAAGCTTTGCGCCAGCGGAGTTGGGATCATATTCGGGATTTAGTCGACCTTTGCGCCGATCTTGGCGAGCAGGGAATCATGGTTTTCGGTTCGCCTCAGCAGCGTTCCACGCAGGGTATTAGCGTGGCCGAAGCCACCAGGAATTACATCGACGGTCTGGCGGCAGTTGCGCCCCATGCGGAATCGCGCGGCGTGACGATCCTCGTCGAAGCGCTCCCGCGCAATCAATCGGATGTGATCAACACTCTGGCTGAGGCCGCGGCGATCGTACATGAGATCGGCAGTCCTGCAGTGCGGACCATGTTCGACACTCATAACGCAGCCGATGAGACGGGCGCTCACGCCGATGTTGTGGAACGCTACTTCGACGTGATCCGCCACGTGCATGTGAACGAGATGGACGGGCGCCATCCTGGGACCGCCGACTACGATTTCAAGTCAATATTTACAAAATTGAAAAAACTGGACTACCGGCATTGGATCTCGCTTGAAGCTTTCGATTTCACCCCCGGCGCTGAGAAAATCGCCACCGAATCTTTACGACATCTTGAGAAGGAGATTGCCAGCTTAGCATGAGGAAGTGCATCGTTACGGGCGGCGCTGGGTTCATCGGCTCCGCGCTCGTGAGAAAGTTGCTCGCGCAAGGGGATACATCGGTGGAGGTGGTCGACAACCTCTTGACGGGCCATGCGCGGAACCTGGAGGAGGTTCGGGATCGGATCGTGTTCCACGAGATCGATATTCGGCATTACGCCCCTCTGGCCGCGGCTATTCATGGGGCGGACACGGTCTATCATCTGGCGGCAATCCCCTCTGTGCCGCGCTCGATTCGCGAACCAGTCCCATCGCACGAGGTGAACTTGGACGGGTCGTTCAATGTCTTTCACGCTTGCGTGCAAGGCAAGGTTCGTCGAGTGGTTTATGCGGCTTCCTCTTCGGCGTACGGAGATACAGACGTTCTGCCCAAGGAGGAGACAATGGCGCCACGGCCCAAGTCACCCTACGCAGCGCAAAAGCTGATGGGCGAGTACTATGCAAGCACGTTCCACACTTGCTTTGGCCTGGATGCGGTGGCTCTGCGTTTTTTCAATGTGTATGGCGAACGCCAGGATCCGGGGAGCCCTTACTCGGGTGTAATCTCGCTGTTTATGAGGGCTGCCATCGAACGCCGGAACCCGACGATCTTTGGCGATGGCGAGCACAGCCGCGATTTTACATACGTGGACGATGTCGTCGGTCTTTGCATGAAGGCTGCCGCAGCATCCAATGTTGGGGGGCAGGTTTACAACGCCGGCAATGGAAACCGCTACACCCTGAACGAATTATGGCGTCTGTTACAGACAATTGAAGGAGTAGATCTGCCGGCGAAATTCGAACCTGCGCGCGAGGGCGATGTCCGTGACTCGCAGGCTGACATCACTGCCGCAACGCGCGACTTGGGACACAATCCGCAGTATACGTTTGAACAGGGGTTAAGGCGTACGCTCGCCTGGTATCGAACGCAATTCTAGGCGGCTGGACTAGAATGAAAAGGAGATAGACTCGATGGCAACCTTGGCGAACATGAGCGGTGTTCAGTTCGATGCCCTGCCTTACGAAGAGGGCCGCCAATGGGAACTGCTGGACGGCGACTTGATTCCAGTGCCTAGCGCATCTATCAAACATCAGCGCATCGTGATCCGACTCAGCACTTCTCTCGAAAATTATTTGAATTCTCACGAGAACGGTATGACGGTGCCGGATGTGGAATTTGCACTTGGAGAAGATAAGAGGCTCCGTCCGGATATCTCGATCATTCTACCCGAGAGATGGGCGACGTTCGATCAGAATCGCATTCCCGTTCAGGGCGCACCCAACATAGCGGTCGAGGTGATCTCTCCTTCTGAGCGGACTTCCGAGAGTCTACGAAAGGTTAGGGCTTATTTGCGGGCTGATGTTCAGGAAGTCTGGCAGATCTTTCCCGACATGCAGGAAGTATTCGTGTATACAAGGGAACAGACAGTTCGCGTCTTAAGCGGAGATGATCGGCTGACAACGCCACTATTGCCAGGTTGGAGCATGTCATGCCGCGAGATTACCAGGCCCTAACTCAGCCTGGCCGCGTGATAGCCTGGGCCGAGCGCAAATTTAACGTGAACTGAAAGTGGCTGCCCGCTCCATCTTGGCTTTCGACCCAGATGCGGCCGCCCATCATGCTTACTAATCGGGAGGTGATCGTGAGCCCGAGGCCAGTGCCGCCGAATTTCCGGGTAGTAGAGCTGTCCGCCTGAGTGAACCGCTCGAAGATCAAGCGGAGCTTACTCTCGGGCACTCCCATTCCCGTATCGCGCACTCCCGCCTGCAGGGTTATGGTCTCCTCATCGCGGGACTTCACAGCCATGGTTACAAGGATTTGTCCCCGTTCAGTAAACTTAATCGCATTGCCCACCAAGTTGACCAGGATTTGGCGTATGCGGGCCGGGTCTCCAATCGCGAACTCGGGCGTATCTTCGGCGATGTCGCAAAGCAGTTCCAGCCCTTTCTGCTCCGCACTCAATGCGAGTTGACCGATCGCCCCAACGACGCAGTCTCGGATGGTAAACTCCACCTCATCCACATCCAGCTTGCCAGCTTCAATTTTCGAGAAATCAAGGATGTCGTTGATAACGGTTAAGAGCGAATCCGCCGACGATTTCACCATCTCCAGCTGTTCTTTCTGTTCGGAAGTCAGGTCAGTTTGCAGGGCGAGTTCCGTCATCCCGAGAACTCCGTTCATAGGGGTCCGGATCTCGTGGCTCATGTTCGCTAGAAAGTCGCTCTTGGCCCGATTGGCCGCCTCTGCTGCTTCCTTCGCGCGGTACAATTCCCGTTCGGCTTGGCGGCGTTCGGTGATATCTCGAAATAGAACTACCTCGCCCAGCGATCGTCCGTCCTCTATGATCGGAGTGCTCACGTACTCCACGGGAAAACTGCTCCCATCCCTTCTCCGGAAACTCTCGACGCTCGAGCTCGCCGATCCATTCAATTCCACGTCGTGAAAAGCGGCACGTAAGTCGGTTCCGATCATCTCCTCGACGCTCCAGCCGGTGATTCGCGCCGCGGCTGGGTTGCTAAAAGTTATCCGTCCAGACGGGTCGAGCCCGCAAATCCCCTCGGCTGCAGAATGAAGAATCAGTTCGTTTTGGCGGCTAAGACGCCGCACCGACTGTTCCGATTCGGTGCGTTCCGTTACATCGCGATAGTTGATCACCACCGAGCGGATAGCAGGCTCATCCAAGAGGTTGGAAGCAATGAACTCGATCCAGCGCAAAGACCCGTTCGCATGCCGCATTCGTAAACGGTGCGCGCTTTCCGAACCAGGAACTTTTAGGATTTCGCTAAATTCTCGCCACGCCGAATCGCGGTATCTTCCGTGGATGAACTACAACGATTCTTGCCTGTAATCGCTTCAGGAGAAAACCCGAGCACGTGGCGCTTGGATGGACTGGCGTAAGTCACCACTCCTGCGCGATCCAGCAGCGCGATTGCGTCAGAGCTGTTCTCAACGAGCACGCGAAACCGCTGTTCGCTCTCGCGAATGACTTGGGTGGCGCCCGCCAGTTCCCGCTTCCGCACTTCATCCTGAAGCCGCATGCGCCCAATTCGCCGATAGCCGCCTCGCCGGGCGTTAAAAACGATAATCGCGAGCGACATCGACGTGAACTGCATGTAAGCGGCGGGAATCCAGCTCACTGACGGATGGCTTAGAGGGCCCAGCCAGGCCCAGCCTGCCAGTGCTATCCCCAAAAGCAACATGAGCCAATTCAGGGACAAAAAGAAACAGGCAGCTCCGATGATTACCAAACACACGTTCCAGGTCTGCATCGGGTCTCTCAGGACCTCGGTAGGATACAGGGCATCGATCAGAGCGACGCAGAAAATCAGTGCCGCGATCGGATGAGCCCACTGCGGAGCCACTTTCCAGCGGCTGACTGCCAGGCCGATTAGGAACAGGGCGGCCGCACAGCCTAGCTCGGAAATTACCGCCTTTGGAACTTGACCATCCCGATTGAGGAGGGCGTTGCTGGTGGCCAGCAATGCCATGACACCGGCAAGAGCCAGCGAAACCGGTCGCAAGATGTCGCACCACGACATCCAGCCCAGGTTGCAGCTCTGCGGCGGTTGGCTGCAATTCCCCCTTGCTCATCTGAAACGCACTTCCAAATCGGGCCAATCTCCCCGGCGTCCTGGGCCAATGGCATGGCAGCTTCGAAGCTTCCGAACAGGCGTTCGGATTTGTCTGTCAGACTCCGTACAATCCAACTATCGGCAGTTCCGCCGAATTCTTCACAGAGTCCGCGACCGCTAACCGCGGATCATGCGCATCGCGTCCGATAGACCAGCTTCGGCCGTCTTCGAAGCGGGCTTTCCTCGATCCTGCTCTGGTACGCTATCCCCCTCGCCAGGCGCGAGGAAAAGGTTCATCTGGACCCCATGCTGCTTGGTATAAAGCTCGTGATACCGGCCTTCCATGGCATACAGCGATTCGTGAGTGCCCCGTTCCACGATCCTCCCGCCCTCCACCACCAGGATCTGATCGGCTCGCCGAATGGTAGAAAGACGGTGCGCGATCACGAACGTTGTGCGCCCTTTCATGAGGTACTTCAGTCCGTCCTGGATCAGCGCCTCGGATTCGGAATCCAGACTGGACGTTGCTTCGTCCAGAATCAGAATACGAGGATCGGCGAGAATGGCCCGTGCAATCGAGACGCGCTGCCTCTGCCCGCCTGACAACTTCACGCCGCGCTCGCCAACAATCGTGTCGTACTTTAGCTCGAAGCCCTCGGCGAACTCGTCCACCCTGGCGATGCGGCAAGCCTCCATGATCGCGGCCTCAGTGGCATGGGGCCTCGCAAAAGCCACGTTCTCTCGAATCGAGCCGTCAAACAGGAACGTGTCCTGCAGCACCACGCCAAGCTGCGTCCTGTATGAGCTCAGCCGAACCGTGCTCAGATCCACGCCATCTACCCGGACCGTGCCTTCATTTGGCACATGAAAAGCCGCGATGAGCCCAATCATGGTCGATTTACCAGACCCCGAGGAACCAACCAGCGCAGTCACAGTTCCCGGCTTCGAATCGAACGAGATATCGTGCAGAACATCCTTGCCGGTTTCATAGGAGAATGTCACGTGATCGAATTCCACCCGCCCGTCTAATTCCGCGATGGCCGCCGTTCGGCGCGGATCGGAATCCTCGGGACGTTCGCTCATGACTTCGCGAGTGCGGTCAAGGCCCGCCAGGGCTTCCGTCAACTGCGTGCCGATCGCCACCACTTGAAAAATCGGCGCTACCAGCAACGCCAAAAAAGCCGTGAATGTCACAAAATCGCCAAGCGTTATTTTTCCGGCTTCGATTTGGTTGGCACCCATGTACATCATGGTGGCTCCCACGATTCCCATCAGTAGCGTGGCGGACAAACTCATCACCGACATGGCAGTCAGGCTCTTGAGCACATTCTCGAGCAGCCGGGTGACTCCCTTTACAAAGACGGCCGACTCGCGCTCCTCGGCGTGATAGCCCTTCACCACGCGCACCCCGCCCAACGATTCCGTCAGGCGGCCGGTTACGTCGGCAGTGATTTTGCCCCGCTCCCGAAAAATCGGCCGTATGGTCTTGAACGCCCTGCTCAGCACGATTCCGAAAATGGATACGACGCCGAAAGCGAGTGCTGTCATCGTGACACTGATCCTCAGCAGGATCACTAGGGCGAAAAGCGCAGTCATGATTCCGCCCACGAACTCCACCAAGCCTGTCCCTACCAGATTCCGAACGCCTTCCACGTCGTTCATGATGCGCGATACCAGCGTGCCCGTCTTGTTGGAGTCGTAATACGAGACCGATAGCCTCCCTATATGCCTTTGCACTTTCTCGCGCAGTTCCGCAATCAGCCGCTGGGCTGCCTTGGAGAGCAGTTGCGTGAGCGAGAAGGAGGTAATACCCTGAATAGCCGTGGCTCCCAGCACCGCCAACACAATCCACAGCAGGTATTGGAAATGGTGTTTGCCGAGGACGTCGTCAATTAGAAATTTTGTCGAAGCGGGCAACACTAAGCCGCACAGACGGTTTATGATCATCAGAACGAAGCCGGCTGCGAGAATGCCGCGCCGGGGCCGGACTAGCTCCAGAATGTCCGGGAGCAGCGTGCGGATACGCTCTGAGGTGGGTTTTTTGGGACTTTTAGGCGTCAATGTTTTGATCTATAAAATGGGATGCGTTCTTAAACGCTTTCGATTCGGAGGAGTCGGGCATGGCAAATCTGTATAGCGGCACATCTGGATTCGCGTATGCGAGTTGGAAACCGGATTTTTACCCGGCGAATGTGCCCTCTAAAAAGTTCCTTTCCTATTACGCCGGCAGGCTCAATGCGGTCGAAATTAATTATACGTTTCGCAGGATTCCGTCCGCTGCCACGCTGGAGAATTGGGTTAATACGACTCCCGCAGGGTTCCTGTTCGCTCCCAAGGCGCACATGCGCATCACGCACATCCAGAAGCTGAAGAAGGCGGAGTTCACCGACCTGTTTTTTCGAGCGATCGATCCGCTTCGCACCGCCGGTCGCCTTGGACCCGTGCTGTTCCAACTGCCCCCCGCGTTTCGCTGCGACTTGGCGGTCCTGGAGCAATTTTTGGTCGACTTGCCCTCCGACTTCCGCTGCGCTTTCGAATTCCGGCATGCATCCTGGCTGGCGGAACCGGTTTATGCGCTATTGAAACAGCACAATGTGGCGTTATGTCTGGCCGAGTCCGAGAAATTGGTCGTACCTGAGGTGATCACTGCGCCGTTCGTCTATGCACGGCTGCGCAAGGAAGAGTACTCGGCGGAGGATCGACTGGAGATTGCAGGCCGAGTGGAACAGCTGCTTTCCCAAGGGCGCGACACGTACGTATTCTTTAAACACGAAGACAGTCCGGCGGGAGCGCTGTACGCGGAAGAACTGCTCCGCCGGTTTGCCAAGTGAGATTTTCAGACTCGATCTGCTACCTTGTCTCTTGATGAACCGTGCGCCAAAACGGCTGGATGCGGGGAAGTTGCTGGACTATGCTCTTCGAACCTTGAGCGGTCGGGCTTATTCGTTGGGCGAACTGCGCGACAAATTGCGGAAGCGCTCGGAAAAGCCGGAAGATGTTGACGAGGTAATGGTCAAGCTCAAGGATTCGGGTTATTTGAATGATCGGAAGTATGCGGAGGGGTTCGCCACCGCCCGGCTTCAGAACGAAGGCCATGGACGCATGCGCGTGATGCGCGATCTGCGTCA
>JANXQZ010001155.1 GCA_025353235.1 Bryobacterales bacterium | reverse complement strand
ATTTTATCGATAGCCACGTTCGTCTCCTACTCGCTCTTCCTTTCCCTAACTGGCGCTCCCTACTCCATCCTGCTGGCAGGCGCGGCCGCGCTGCTCGAATTTATTCCCGTGGTGGGTCCGTTAACGGCCGGTGTCGCTGTGATCGTAGTCGCCGGTCTCAGCGGTTACGCGCATGTATTGTGGTTCTTCGGATTCTGGCTCGGCTACCGTCTGCTGCAGGATTACGTGATCTCTCCCTACCTGATGAGTTCCGGCGTGGAGCTGCATCCCTTGCTGGTGCTTTTTGGAGTGCTCGCGGGCGAGCGGATTGCCGGTGTCCCCGGCATGTTTTTTTCGGTTCCCGTCATCGCAACTCTGCGCGTGATCTATGTCCGGGCACTGCGCGCTCGTAGACAAAAGGAACTCGGCAACCTCGTAACATGAGGCTCTGGCTGTTGCTGCTCTTACCTGTGGGGGCGTTTGCCCATATGGTCAGCATGAGCACCGGCGAATTGAAGCTGGACGGACGCATTGCCCGCTACGAATTGCGCATGCCGTCGTATGAGGCGGCCCATATACACGACCCGGAGCGCGCGCTCTTCGACCATATACATTTTAGGAGCGGCGGCGCAGAGGGGCGAATCATTGAGAAGCACTGCGCCAGCGACAAAGACAACCTGAACTGCACGGCCGCATATGAATTCCCCGCGCCCGTGGACCAGATTGAAATCGAGTGTACTTTCGCGTCCGTCACAGTTCCCAACCACATCCATCTGCTGCGCGCGTATCGGGGCGACAAGAGCGACCAGGCCCTCTTCGATCTCTCCTTTACTACCGCCGAGATCCGGTTCCGACCCGTCGCCCCTTGGGAGATCTTCGTTCGGGAGAGCGGGGCCGGATTCTTCCGCGCGATTGGGGGAATCGCTCCTCTGCTCTTCCTGGTGGCACTGGCGCTGGCGGCCCGAAGCTTTCGAGAACTCTTGCTACTAGCGCTCTCCTTGCTGATCGGAGAAACGGTGGCCTGCGCCCTGGCACCTCGCCTCGTGCCAATGCTGTCGCCGCGCTTCATCGAAGCCGCAGCCTCGCTCACCATCGCCTATCTCGCTTTCGAAATCGCCCTGCTGCCAACCTCCGGGCAGCGCTGGCTCGTGGTTGGCGTGCTCGGCTTGTTCCATGGGGCGTATTTTTCGATGTTCTTGACCGCTAGCGGCTATGCGATTCCGAGCTTCTTGAGCGGAGTATTAGCGGGAGAGATCGCCGTGCTGATCCCGCTTTATCTTGGGCTGACCAAGTTCATACAACTCGTACGCGTTCCACGATTCGTCCCAGCCACCGCGACCGCCCTTATGGCTGTCGGGGTGGCGTGGTTCGTCGCGCGAGTCTGGAATTAAAATCGGCCCAAATACTCGGCCGAGGTAATGAACGCATTCACCATTTGCACCGGCGTCGTCCCTTGATTCAGCCCCGCAATCCAGAAAGCTTCTCCAATCGGATCTGGAGACCGCCTCAAGAATCCCATGTACATAAGGATCGTCAAGGAGCGATTCCGAATGTTCGCTTGGAACTCGCTGCTCGAAGCGAAGCCGTACATCAATTGACTCCGGCTGGACGCGCCGGAGTTTAACTGAGCCAGCCAGAAATTGAAGCCTCCCGCATCAGGCGCCCTCCTCAGCACGTTGAGATACACCCGATTTACAAATCCGCTGTTATCGAGACTCCCGTAACTCGTTTGAAATTCGACTGAATTAACGAAGCCGCTGATCACGGCCAACGGCGTTACGCCCTGGTGCAGTCCATTCACCCAGAACTGCCATCCAGCAAAATCCGGATCTCGACCGAGCACCGCGATATAAGCCGAGGTGACGAGCTGGCCGTTCTGCTGGAATTCCGCGCTGGTAAAAAATTGATAGGCCAGTTGGGCGCGAGTGACAGACGCAGTGTTAAGCTGGCCAATCCAGAATTGCGTGCCGAGGGGATCGGACGCGCGCCCGAGCAGATCGAGATACTGCTGATTTACGAAGGTTGCGCATCGAGGATGGGGTTGGGCGACACCGCGATTGTATCCAGCCCGCTAGCGTTGGGGGAGCATCCGCCCGACACCGTTGCGCTGTTCACCACGCTTGCGGCTGCCTGGATCGATACTGCCGCCTGAATTGCTATGCTCGGGAAGCTCTGCCCGGCGGCTAACGTGTCTGACCGCGTGCAAGTCACGGGCGATACGGTGCAGCTCCAGCCCGATCCGGAGACGGCGGCTGCGGCGAGTCCGGCAGGCAGGGTATCCGTGACGGTGACGCTTCCCGATGTGGGCACTGGGCCGGAGTTCGACACCGTGAGTTGAATCGAGTCAACCACGCCTTGTTTGAAGGTCACCGGTGAGTGGGCGAGGCCCAGCGTCAGAGCAGGCTGGACACACGCTTGAATCACGAATGCCGGAGTCGTCTGGTTCAGTTCGGCGAAGCGCGGGATGGGGGAGGCGAGATCGGAGACGATGCTCGGGTTCAAGGGAGCGAGTCCGTATTCCACGTTGATTTGTCCGGCCCCAGGCTGATGCGCAAGGTAGGCGGCCGCCACTGGGATATTTAGAGCTTCTTGTCCATTCGGAGCTGCAGAAAGCACTTCATAGGCCGCCAAGGCACCGCCATTTGCAACCGTGAGAGAAGCGAGTCCGGCGGAGTTGGCGGCCACGGGAGAGAAAGGTCCAGCGCCGTTCGAATCCGTTGCCGTAAGCACTGCTACGCCTGGGTAGCCGTGGAAGGACCCTGGAAAGGAGACGTCCGAGAGCTGCACTGTGACGGGGACAAACAGCTTCACTCCCGCTGGCACCTGAGAGAACTTGAGATACACACGTGTCCCGCTATCGGCCCTTCCGGCCAGATTCAATCCGCGAGTCGACGGGAATTGAGGAGTTGGTCCAGGAGTCAAGCCTATGACTGGTTCGGTACCTGAGGCATTCAAGAAACCAGTTTCGGTGTTGTACGAGTACCCGGGTTGATTCTGATTTGCGTCGGCGGGGTACTGCGTGGCACTTGCAAGGCTCTGATTGGCCGGACGTTGAGCATAGTTTTTCTCTCGAAACGAGGTGCCAAAGTATTCGGCAATCGAAATGGAGAACTGAGCTCCGTTCTGGACGCCTGTATCGAAGGCTGTGTTGGATCGGTCGCAATGCCGGGATTCGCGCTGACGCACTGATTGAGAGTCGCGACAGGGTTGCTGGTTGGGGCGAGCGCGGTTTCGAAAAGTGCCACGGTTTGTTGCGGATTAGTGAGCGCAACTCCTCCTGGAGTGATGGACACATTGGCGACGATTTGGGTAAGGAACACCTCCGACACCAGGGGGAGCTGGCCCGCATTTGCGCGAACGTTTATGAGGCGCACGATGCGGGTGTTGAACCGGCCGTTTGTCAGTCCGGGAGAATCGAACGGCACGCCTTTCCAGACGATCTCGTTTGCCCCGATGGGCTGCCCTTGAAACACGTTCGCATGGCCGGCGGATCCGTTATAGGTGCTGCGGCCGGTTCCGTCTCCAGTTGTGGGACAGACGCCCGATCCATTGTCATTGCTTCCGGCAGCGCCGCAGGCAAGCAACGTTGGCGTGGAACCAACGATGCCGGAGTGTGGTTCATCGATGAGCAAGAGCGCTTCCAGAAAACCGCTTGCGGTCAGGCGGCTGGTCACGTTCGTGTTCAGAGTCATGTGAATATCAACCTGGGGAACGGGGGCACCCGCCTGCGTCGGGGTCCCGCCAAGTGCAGTTAAGGATCAGATCGCCAACTTCTTCGGTGCGGCCCTCTGCTCGGACGATCGGAGGCACTCCGGCGGTCGCGACACACGAAATCGTACTGGCAGCGGACCCGAAGGTTGCGGTGTACGCCGCAGCCGCCGAACCAACCGTTACCGTGTGGGACTCAGCGCCCGAATCGGACCAGCGAGTGAAGAAATACGAAGTGCCCGATAACGTCTGCGTGGCGTCGGAGGAAATCGTATGCGCGGTCCCGGTACCCCACTGGAACGTCTGGGCGCTGGTGAATGAGGTTCCGTCCACCTCGAACTTCAGTCCGACCGTATTGGTGCCGACTGTGATTGGTTGAACTGGCGTGATGTTGACGATATTCGAGGCGGAGTCGTTGAATGTCAGCGTCTCGCCACCGCCGGCAATGGTGGCGGCGTTGGCGACTGTTCCCGATGCGTTCGGGGCGACAGCTACCGAAAGCGAGACGGGCGGATAGCTGGCGCCCGCAACCAGCGCGTCGGAGCGGGTGCAGCTCAGGCTTCCTAATGTGCAACTCCACCCGTTCCCGGATAGCGCCGTGGCCGTAAGGCCGGGAGGCAGGTTTCCCGCGAGCGTCACCGAACCGGACGTTGGAGTGTCGCCGGCGTTCTGAGCTGTGAGCGTGAATGTGCCCGTCCCCGAGGGAGCAAAGCTTCCAGTGTTCGTCATCGCAAGCGTCAAGTCAGGTTGGCTGCAGGCCCGAAAGAGGAAGGCTGGTTGACTAGCGCTTTGAGGCGCAAAACGCGTCACAGGCACGGTTGAGTCGCCCGCCACGTTATTGAGGCTGAAAGGGGCAAGACCTGTCTGTATTCGAATCTGGTCCGAGGAGGTCACGCCCAAGAGAGCGCCTGCCGCATAGGCCGCTGTTACCGGAACTGCGATCGTTTCCCGCGATGAAGGATCGCCATACAGAACCTCGTAGACGGCGATCGCGCTGCCGCTGGTCGAGGAAAGCGCAGCTACTCCTTGCGCGTTGCCCGTCACTGGCGTGAACGGTCCGGCGCCATTGGCGTCGGTGGCAACCAGAACCGCGATCCCGGTCTGCTGGTTCAAATTAGCGGTTTCCCCGGAAAGAAGGGGGACTGTCACTGGGACATAGAGCGTCAACCCAAGGGGCACACCCGAAAAATTGAGATAAGCGCGGGTACCCTGATCTGACGAGCCGGCGGAGTTGAAACCTCGCAGGGCGGGGAACTGCGGAGTGGAGGGCAGGGCGGGGACGATGCCTCCGGGGTTTGGGTCAGATGCGCCGTTGAAGAAGCCGGTCTCGGTACGATATAGGACCACCGGAACATTCTGGTTCAGATCGGCTGGGTATTGAGGAGGTCCAAAATGACCCGCAGATGGAGCGTTGGCAAGCGCTTGGGCGATGTTCTTAGGCAGGAACGCCGCTGCGAATCCTTCTCGCAATGTAATCGAGTATTGGGCGGCGCTCAGGGATGTCGCGGAACCGCAGGGACTTAAGGTAGCAGCGCTGCTGGTAGAAGCGGTCAGCCCGGGTTGCCAGAGGGCCACCGTTTGCTGGGGGCTGGTTGACTGTAATCAGTTGCGACCCATTGATTGCAATATAAGCGATGATCTGATTTGGGCTGCCCGACGCAATCTGAGCGGCGTTTGCGCGCACATTCTTGAAACGCAGAGTGCGGGTGCCAAGGCCAGAGGGATCTATCGGCACATTCAAAAACGCTAAGCTCGTGCCGTTTAAGAAGACCCTGGAAGACGTTCGGGTGTCCTGAGCTTCCGTTATATGTGCCTCTTCCGGTGCCGTCCCCAGTGGTCGGGCATTGCCCCGAACCGTTATCGCCGGATCCGGCCGCACCGCAGGCAAGCAAGGGAACATTCGGATTCGCAGCCGAGTGCGGCTCGTCAATGATCAATAGAGCATCGGTTAGACCCAAAAT